>CAINEA010000833.1 GCA_903847525.1 uncultured Acetobacteraceae bacterium
GCTCGGCATCGGCGCCTTCCCGTTTGAGGGGGAGGAAGATGCCGACCTGATCAATGCAGGCAAGCAGACCGTCACCGAACTGCCGACCACCAGCTTCTTCGACAGCGCCACATCGTTCGCGATGGTGCGCGGCGGGCACATCAACATCTCCATCCTCGGCGCGCTTCAGGTGGCGGAGAATGGCGACCTCGCGAACTGGATGATCCCCGGCAAGATGGTCAAGGGAATGGGCGGCGCGATGGACCTGGTTGCCGGCGTGCCGCGCGTGGTGGTGCTGATGGAACACACCGCCGGCGGCAAGCCCAAGCTGCTGAAGCAATGCACCCTGCCGCTGACCGGCAAGGGCGTGGTCAGCATGGTCATCACCGAGCTGGGCGTGTTCGAGATCCGTCCCTCGGGATTGGTGCTGGTCGATATCGCGCCGGACGTCAGCGTCGCCGAGATCCGGGAAAAGACCGAGGCCGAGATCAGCGTCGATCCCGCCCTGCAGGTGGCGGCCTAACTTAAGCGGACATCACGAAGCCGACCTCACCGGTGCGAACAGCGCCGGTGAGGGGCTTGGCCGGACCCGCACCGGCTCCAGCGGATTGCCCCAGATCGTCTCCCCGGCACGCGCCAGCAGCATCAGGTTCGGCTTGATCCAGGTGGAGACGCGTATGCGTGCCTCCGGTGCCAGCGGCCCGCCGGTGATGACGATGCTGCGCAGCGCCCGAAGGTCGGGCCGGTCCACGCTGCGCTGAAACGACAGATCCGCCAGCCATGCCGCGGGGGCGACCAATACGGTCGCCTGCTCCTCCGCCAGCGCTGCCATAAGCCGGTCGGGACGGCCGGCGTAGAAGATCATCGTAGTGCCCTCCAGCAGGGCCGCCAGGGCCGGCCAGGACGGGTTGGCGGCCACCAGCACCCGATCGTCCGGGCGAATGTCCTGATGCAGCAGCAGGTCCGCCAGCGCCCGTGTCAGGGACGCCCGCGGCCAGAGCCGGGTGACCGCTGTGGCGATGTCCGCCGGCAAGTCCAGCTGGGACAGGCCGACATGATCCGCTGCCAGCGCGTCGCGACTGATCGCCCGGCGGCTGTCATCCGCGCCGCGCAGCACCAGCGCCTCCCGCTCCCCGGCGTGGCGGGTGATGCGACTTGGCCCCTCCGGGAGACGGGCGAACGCCGCCAAAGCGGTGCGAAAAGCCACCGGGTCAGTTGCCGAAAAGCCATGCAGCCCCGTCCAGCCGTCCAGCGCCATGCCGCGCGTCGCCTCCAGCCAATGCAGGAAAGCCCATGCATTCGTCGTGAGGATTTGCTCGCGCGATGGCGTCCAGAGGGTATCGGGCTGACTCATGATGGCCCAATCATGAACGCATGGTGGGGATGCGCAAGACACTGGGATGACGCCCCTTGATCCCCGTGGACTACCAGGGCTATAAGCCGCCTCCCACCGGTCGGGGCCATAGCTCAGCTGGGAGAGCGCCTGAATGGCATTCAGGAGGTCAGCGGTTCGATCCCGCTTGGCTCCACCAGTGGCTCCCACAATTTGCAGTCGATCCAGCAGTCCTCGATCAAAGCGATCGGCCGTGTCGCGCGCTAGCGCTTGGGCGGCACCAGCAGGGCGTGCGGCTTGCCGATATCCAGCCGGTGCCAGCTACCGTGCTCCACGGACAGCAGGAACTGCTCCAGCCCGGCATTGAACGCGATGGGCTCTTCGAGATTGATGGTATGGCCGGTCTGCGGCAGCATGAGCACGCCACAGCGCGGGATATTGCGCTTGAGGAACACCGCCAGGTCCAGCGTGGAATCATCCTCGTCTCCGGCGATCACCAGCACCGGCATCTCCAACCCGTTCAGGTCCGCCTGACGTTCGAACAGCGGCACGCGGGGCCCCTGCACGCCGCGCATGGTCATTGCGTGACCGAGTTGGGAACCCTCGGCGAATTGTCGCTTGAATTCCGCCCAGCCACGCGGGTCCTTCTCGCGATATTGCGATCGGGCCGGGCCGGTGCAGTACAGTTCTGCCATCGCCGCCATGCCCTCGGTCTCGATCCGCTCGGCGAACGCGGTGCAGGATTCTTGGAATTTCCGCTTCTGCTCGGGATCGGTCGATGCCCCGCTGCCGCAGGCGGCCGCGGTCAGGGACTTCGCCAGCGATGGGTGGCGAATGCCGAACTCGATCGCAGCCGTCGCGCCCATGGAAAGGCCGACGATATGGGTCGGGCCCAGGCCCAACCCAAGGATCATCGCCGCGGCGTCATCCGCCGCACGTGCCTGGGAGTAGGCCGAAACATCCCCTGGCACGTCCGATGGCGGCCAGCCACGGGCCGCATAGGTGATGCAGCGATAGCGGCGGGAAAAATGCCGCAGTTGCGGTTCCCAACTCAAATGATGGCCGCCGAATTCATGGACGAACAGAATCGGTGCTCCGGGCTCCGTACCGCCCGGCCCGCATTCCTCATAATACAATCGCACGCCGTCATTGGTCGTCACGTAAGGCATTTCAAACATCCCTTGATTGGTTCGCCGGTTTTGTCGTCCCGGATACGCAGGCTATATGGCTATTTCAGCACAGCCGCGCCGAACGGCCATGCGCCATTCGGGCACCGCTAAAACACCAGTCGCCCGCCAACCAGGGTAAGCACTGCCGCCAGCAGCATACGAAGCACCGCATCCGGCATCCACGCGGAGACATAGCTGCCGATCGCGATCCCCGGCACCGAACCCATCAGCAGCGACACCAACAGCACGACGTCCACGGACCCGAGTGCCATGTGACCCATACCCGCCACCAGGGTCAGCGGCACGGCATGGGCGATATCGGACCCGACGATCTTCGCCGTGGGCAGCCGCGGATAGAGCAGCAGCAGCGCGGTTACCCCCAATGCCCCGGCGCCGATCGAGGAAACAGTGACCAGCATGCCGAGCATCGCGCCGGTCAGTACCGTCAGCGCGGCCGTTCTGGAAGGCCGGCGCGACGGCGTCAGCCGTTCGGCCAACGCCACGATGCGAGAGCGGAAGACCAGGGAAGCCGCGGTCAACAACAGCACGATGCCGAGCACGGTGGAAATGACATTGCCGGCCGCGGAAGAATTCAGGTCGAATTGCGAAATGATCGCCAAAGCCAGCATCGTGGCGGGCACGCTGCCGCAGGCCAGCCGGCCGGTAACCCTCCAATCCACCGTCTTGTTGAGGCCGTGGACAAGCGTTCCCATGCTCTTGGTCATTCCCGCATACAGCAGGTCAGTGCCCACGGCGGTGGCCGGATGGATGCCGAACAGCAACACCAGCAGCGGCGTCATCAGTGACCCGCCGCCGACACCGGTCTGACCCACCAGAAACCCCACCAGGAAGCCGGACAGGGAATAGAGCGGGTTGATGGACGGTAAAAGGCTCATGCAGATAGGATAGGGGTTGCCTGCATCGGACGGCACTCAAATTGGAGATAGGCCGAAAATGTTCGGCCAACCGCCAATGGCGTGCTAGGCCCGGGCAAGTAGGAACAACCGGCGGAACGGCAGCAGCGTGGTGCCGTCCGCGCGGCGCGGGTAATGTGGGCGCACCGCTTCCGCATAGGCTTGGCGAAACGCCGGGCGCATTTCCGGCGGGAGCCTGTCCAGGAACGGCCGCAGGCTGCTTCCGGACGCCCATTCGCCCACGGCGTCCTCGCCCTTCAGCACATGCAGGTAAGTGGTCTCCCAGATATCCAGCGCCGCGACGTGCGGGCGCAGCAGGTCCCAGTAATCACCAGGCTCCAGCACCGGCGGGGCGGATCCGACACCGCGCAGCGCCTCTGCCCACGGGCCATCGGCGGCGACACTGTATTGCAGCGCCCGTAGCGGCGCGTTGTGCATCGCCGGCATTTGCACCGCCAGGACGCCGCCCGGCTCCAGGAGCGAAACCAGCCGCGGAAACAGCGCCGCATGCCCACCGACCCAGTGCAGCGCGGCATTGGAATAGATCAGGTCCGGCGCGGGCCCGTCCGGCGCCCAGGTGGCGAAATCGCCCTCGATGAAGCGAGCTTCGGGAACCGCGGCGCGCGCCTTTTCCAGCATGGCCGCCGAGCCGTCCACGCCCAGCAATTGGGCTGCGGGAAAGCGCTGGCGCAGGATCGCCGTCACGTTGCCGGGTCCGCAACCAAGATCAACGACGCTGGCGGGCGCGTCGAGCGGCACCTGCGCCAACAGATCCAGGGCAGGCCGCAACCGTTCGTCGGTGAAGCGCAGGTACTGTGTGGGGTCCCAATTCTGCTCAACCATGCGCTTTCTCCTTCGCGGCAAGCCAATTTAAGGCAATTTGAACAACAGCCGAACCAAGGTCTTGGCGCGTGCCGAGAACAGGCTGGCGGCAAAATAGCTGCCCGCGGCCCGCTTGCCGATCTCCGCGCGGGTCGGATAGGGCACGATCATGCCGGCCATGGCCGACAGCTTTATCCGCTGGGAAATCGCCAAGGTCCATTGGCCGATCATCTCGCCGGCATGCGGTGCCAGGATCCCGGCACCCAGCACGCGGTTGCGCGCGACCACCAACTTCACCATGCCGATCGCCTCGCCTTCCGCCACTGCCCGGTCATTGTCCGCCAGCGGCCAGCGCAGCACCGATACCGAATGGCCCGCCGCTCGTGCCTCAGCCTCTGTCATGCCGGCCTGGGCAAGTTCCGGCCCCGTATAGATGACCCGGGGCAATGCCGCGTAATCCACCCGGGCCGGCAGGCGGAACAAGGCTCGGCGGATGAAGATCGATGCGTGGTAGGCGCATACATGGGTGAAGGCGCGCGGACCGATCCCGTCGGGGTCGGCGACGTCGCCCGACGCGAACACGTGCCGGTTCGTGAGGCTGCGCAGGCCACGATCGGTGGCGATGCCGCGTGGACCGGCCTGAACCTGGCCCTTTGGCAAATCTAACGCTGCGATATTGGGCGTGCGGCCGGCGGCGACCAGCAGATGCGATCCCGCGATCCGGCCGCCGTCCTGCAACACAAGCGCCACACCGCCCTCCGCGGGAACGCTCTCCACGGCGGTCACCTGGCTGTGCTCATGCAGCAAGACGCCAAGCGAAACCAGCGCCATGCGCAGACCCGCGACCAACTCGGGGTCTTCCCTGGCGGCGATGCTGCCGGCCTCGATCACGCTGACCCGGCAGCCCAGCGCCGCGTGGGCCTGGGCCATCTCCAGTCCGATCGGTCCGCCGCCGAGGATAAGCAGATGCTCTGGCTTGTCGCGCATCGCGAACAGGGTTTCGTTGGTGAGGAACGGCACGCGGTCCAGTCCGGGGATCGGCGGGATCGCCGGACGGGAACCGGTTGCGATCACGATGCGCTTGGCGATGATGCGCCGTCCCTCGACGGTTAAACTATCGGGGCCGAGGAACCGCGCCTCGCCGCGCAGCACCGTGACGCCAAGGGCGGAAAACCGGGCCTCGCTGTCCATCGGCGCGATTGCCGCGATAACGCCTTGCACATGCGCCCGCACGGCTTCCCAGTCGATCCGCGGTTCGCTCAGCCGGATGCCGAACCGCCCGGCACGCCGGGCCGCCTCGGCGGCATGGGCGGCGGCGAGCAATGCCTTGCTCGGCACGCAGCCGGTGTTCAGGCATTCGCCGCCCATCCGGTCCCGCTCGATCAGCGCCACCTTCAATCCAAGCTGTGCCGCCACGGCCGTGATGGACAGCCCGGCCGCGCCAGCGCCGATAACCGCGATGTCGAAGCGCATATCAGCCGAGAGGTTCATGGCCAGCCTTCCATTTTCTCCATGCGATCGGTGCCAGGGACAGCACGCCGAGGCCAGCCAATGGCAGCAGCAACGCCACGCCGGGCCTGGGCTGCCCTCCCGCGGCGAGCACGCCATCCAAGCCCGCCCCGATCGACGCAAAGACCAGGCTGCCCGGCACGATGCCGATCGCGGTGGCGGCGGCAAACGGCGCCAGCCGCATGCCGAGCAGGGCAGGCGCCAGATTAACGAGCCAGAATGGGAAAATCGGCATCAGCCGCAGGGTCAGCACATAGAGGAAGCCGTCCTCCTCCAGGCCCGCCCGAAAGCGGCTCAGCCAAGGTCCGGCCCGGGCGGCGAGCGGGCCGGCAAGTGCGAGGCGGGCCGCCAGAAATGCCGTGATGGCCCCCAGCGTCGCACCGATGCAAGCGCAGGTGGCCCCGAGCCAGGTGCCGAACAGCAGGCCGCCGGTCATCGTCAGGATCGCCGCCGCTCCCGGTAACGAGAGCGCCACGACGCCGGTGTAGATGCCGACGAACAACAAGGGCGCCGCCAGCCTGTGGTCGGCAACCAGCGCGCCGAGTTGCGCGCGCCGGGCAATTAGATTGTCCCAGGACAATTCGCCGATCAGCCCGCTGCCCCAGGCGATCAGCAGCAGCGCCAGCAAGGCTCCGAACGGCAGCAGGCGCTTCATCGGTGGGTCCGGGGCTGTGGGGATGTTTGAAGTCTCGTGGAATACGCCCCGATATACGCGCGATCGCCGCATATTGCACCGCACGATCCGGACGAATACAAACGTTCAAGATTGACGGCGAGAAGGCACCCCCCTATAAGGCGCCCCCTGCGACGGGCGTCCCTGCACTTGCTGGGGACCGATCCCGCGCCTGCACGCATTGGAGAGACCTCGTGAAGCGCACGTATCAACCATCCAAGCTGGTCCGCAAGCGCCGTCACGGCTTCCGGACCCGTATGTCGACCGTCGGCGGCCGCAAAGTGCTGGCCAATCGCCGCGCCAAGGGCCGTTCGAAGCTTTCTGCCTGATCCATTTCCGCCAACCATGCGCCCTGGCCCCGCTGGCCGGGGCCGCGGGCTTTACGCCGGAGGTTGCCTCATGCCCACCCCGCCGCAGCGCCTGAAGCGCCGCGCGGAGTTTCTGCGTGTCGCCAGCAAGGGCCGCAAGGCGCCGATGCCGGGCGTCGTGCTGCAGGCATTGAAGCGTGACGACGATGCTCCGGCGCGGATCGGCTTCACGGTGACGAAGAAAGTCGGCAATGCCGTCATCCGCAACCGCACCCGCCGCCGCCTGAAGGAAGCCGCCCGGCTGTTGCTCGGGCAAAATGGGCTGACGGGCGTGGATCTGGTGCTGATCGGGCGGGATGGCACGCGCAAGCGGAATTTCCTGACCCTGCAGGACGACATCACCCGCGCCATGGCGAAGGCCGGTGTGTCAATGACGGATGCGACAAAGGCTGACGCGACGAAGGCTGGCGTCTCGTGACACCGGCTGCGGCTCTCGGGATCGGCGCCGTGCGCGTGTATCAATACACACTGCGCGGCTTCATCGGCCCGAACTGCCGGTTCTGCCCAAGTTGCAGCGACTATGCGGTGGAAGCTCTGCGCGCCCACGGCGCATTGCGAGGCGGGGCCAAGGCAGGGTGGCGGATCCTGCGCTGCAACCCCTGGAGTGCAGGCGGGTACGATCCCGTTGATCCGGACATGACTGAACACGCGGACAAGACTGCAACAGCCGCCCTGACAGGGCGCGACTGAACGGGGCACCGATGGACCAGAAGCGGCTATTCCTCGCGATCGCGATATCGATCGCCATCCTGCTCGGGTTCCAGTTGCTGGTTCGCCCGCAATTGCCGCACCCGGTCTCGCAAGAGGCGACGGGAACGGCCGGTGCTCCGGCGACCAAGCTGGAAGCCGGCAAGCCCGAGGGCGCGACCATCCCCGGCGGCATCGCCGCTGCCGTGGTGCCGAAAGTGGTTCCTCGCCTGAAGATCGCCGGCCCCGGCGTGACCGGATCGATCAGCCTGCTCGGCGCGCGCGTCGATGACGTCGTGCTGAACGGCTATCGCGAGTCCCTGGCGCCGGACTCGCCGCTGGTTCGCCTGCTGGAACCCCGGTCCGACCCAGAGCCCTATTACGTCCAGTATGGCTGGACCCCCGCGCCCGGAACCAACGTGAAGGTCCCCGACGGCGATACCGTCTGGACCGCATCGGGCGATCTTCTCGCCCCCGGCAAGCCGGTAACGCTAAGCTGGAACAACGGCGCCGGCGTGACCTTCGAGATCGCGTTCACGATCGACGACAACTACATGTTCTCCGCCCGACAGAACGTGCGCAACGCAACCTCGACGGCGGTTTCGCTTTATCCCTGGTCGCGCATCCGCCGCGACTACAAGCCGGTCACGTCCGGCTATTCCGTGCTGTTCGAAGGCATGCTCGGCGTCATGAACGGAACGCTGCAGGAAACCAGCTACGACGACGCCAAAAGCAAGGCGGAAAAGCAGAAGGACAATTCTGACACCAGCATGCGCGACGTTGCCTTCCAGGCATCCGGTGTCGGCGGCTGGGCGGGGATCACCGACAAATACTGGCTGACCGCGCTGGTTCCCGACCAGACGATCGCCGGCACGATGCGTTTTCTGTATGTCGGCGACGGCAACCATTATCAGGTGGATTACAAGACCGACGAGCCGAAAATCGCTCGGCCGGGCGGCGAGGCCTCGGTCGAGTCGCACATGTTCGCCGGTGCCAAGGTGGTCCGCCTGCTGGACACTTATGAGACCCGCTACAACATCCCGCATTTCGACAAGGCGGTGGATTTCGGCTGGTTCTATTTCCTGACCAAGCCGATCTTCTATGCGCTCGACTGGCTGAACGACCATCTCGGCAATTTCGGCGTGGCGATCCTGGTGTTCACGGTGTTCGTGAAGCTGCTGTTCTTCCCGCTGGCCAACTACTCCTACCGTTCCATGAGCCGGATGAAGCTTCTGGCGCCGAAGATGCAGGCGCTGCGCGAGCAGTTCAAAGACAATCCGCAGGAACTGCAGAAGCGCACCATGGGCCTCTACAAAGAGGAGAAGGTGAACCCGGCCAGTGGCTGCCTGCCGATGCTGGTGCAGATCCCAGTATTCTTCTCGCTGTATAAGGTCATCCTGGTCACCATCGAGATGCGGCACGCACCCTTCTTTGGTTGGATCCGCGACCTTTCAGCGGTGGACCCGACCAACATCTTCAACCTGTTCGGGCTGATCCCGTTTGATCCGGGCACCTTGACGCCGTTTTTGCATATGGGCGTCTGGCCGCTGATCATGGGCTGCACGATGTTCCTGCAGCAGAAGATGAACCCACCGCCGCCCGACCCCGTTCAGGCCAGAGTGTTCCAGTTCATGCCCATCATCTTCACCTTTATGATGGCAAGTTTCCCGGCCGGGCTGGTAATCTACTGGAGCTGGAACAATACCCTATCGGTGGCACAGCAATGGTTTATCCAGCGCCGCACCAGCCTCCCCAAACCGAATTTGGCACGAACCTGAACACGCAATCCGAAGCCGAAAAGCAGGCAGCGCTCGAAGCCGCGGCGATCGAGGCCGGCCGGCTACTGTTCGCCGCCGAGTGCCAGTTCTTTCATGGCGCACAGAAGCTCGAGCAGTTGCCGTTGCCCGGCCTGCCGGAGGTGGCGTTCGCCGGGCGGTCCAACGTGGGCAAGTCCTCGCTGATCAACGCGCTGACCGGGCGCAACACCCTGGCACGGACATCGTCCCAGCCGGGCCGCACGCGGCAGTTGAACTTCTTTGATCTTGGCGCCCGGCTGACCTTGGTGGACATGCCGGGCTACGGCTACGCTCAGGCGGCTAAGGACATCAAGGCCGATTGGCAGGGCATGATGTTCGATTATCTGCGCGGCCGCCCGACCCTGCAGCGGGTGCTGCTGCTGCTGGATGCGCGGATCGAGTTCAAGCCGTCCGACGGCGCGGTGATGGATCTGCTGGACCAGGCCGCGGTCACGTTCATGCTGGTGCTGACCAAGGCGGATGCGGTGAAGCCCAACTCGCTGGCGCGCAAGACGGCGGCCACGGCCGAAATCGCCCGCACCCATGCCGCCGCGTATCCGAGAATTTTCGTCACCAGCAGCGAAGCCGGGCTCGGCATCGCCGAATTGCGCGCGGAACTGGCGACCCTGGCGGCTTGACCGCTTCCGAGGCGGGCCGTACACGCGCCGGCAATTAGCCGACGTGCATCAACATGGCTTGAAAATATCAGGTGTCCGATGACGGTATTGCCAACCACCGACCCCCCGCAATTCGCCGCCGCTGCCGAACAGGCGCGCATCCTGGCCCATGCGCTGCCGTTCCTACGCCGTTACGCCGGGGCCACCGTGGTGGTGAAATACGGCGGACATGCCATGGGCGAGGAAGCCCTGGCCGAACAGTTCGGCGCCGATATCGCCTTGCTCAAGCAGGTCGGCATCAATCCCGTGGTGGTGCATGGCGGCGGCCCACAGATCAACGCCATGCTCAAGCGCCTGGCCATCCAGTCCACCTTCGTCGACGGCCTGCGGGTGACCGATGAGGCCATGGTCGAGGTGGTGGAAATGGTGCTGGCCGGCACCGTGAACAAACACGTCGCCGGGCTGATCAACCGCGCCGGCGCGCTGGCCGTCGGCATCTGCGGCAAGGATGGCGGCCTGATCCGGGCCCGCAAGCTGCGCCGCACCAAGATCGACCCAGGCAGCCGGATCGAGCAGGTGCTGGATCTCGGCTTCGTCGGCGAGCCCGAGCATGTCGATGTGCGCGTGATCCACGCCTTGACCGGCGCCGGCCTGATCCCGGTGATCGCGCCGGTGGGTGTGGGCGAGGATGGGCAGACCTACAACATCAACGCCGACACGGTCGCCGGAGCGATCGCAGGCGCTCTGGGTGCCACCCGCCTGCTGATGCTGACAGACGTGCCCGGTGTGCTGGACGAGAAGAAGAACCTGATCAGCGAGCTGACCATCGAGGCGGTCGCGGCCGGCATCGCTTCTGGCATGATCTCCAGCGGCATGATCCCGAAGGTGGAGAACTGCGTGGAGGCGGTGAAGGCCGGCGTCAAGGGCGCGGTTATCCTCGACGGCCGCGTGCCGCATGTGTGCCTGCTGGAACTGTTCACCGAGGGCGGCATCGGCACGCTGATCCGCCCCTGACGGCCGGCTACTGGGATCGAGGCAGATGACCGCGCCCTGGCGCCTGTCTCGCTTTGCCGGCTATTCGATCGCCGTCCTGGTCGGGATACTGGCGATCTGGGACATGATCCCGCTCGCTACGCTGTTGGGCACCGGCGGGATGTGGCGCTATCCGGATGGGGACACCGCCTCCAGCCTGATCGGCCATCTCGGCTTTCAGGCGGACGGGTGGAGCTTCCCGCCGTTGGTCGCGGCCAACCTGATGTGGCCGCATGGCATCAGCGTTCTGGCGACGGACAGCAATCCGCTGTTTTCGCTGGCCGGCAAGTTCATCGCGGCGTTCACCGGCTCGCCGGTCAACCTGCTTGGCGTCTGGTACGCCACATGCTGGCTGCTGCAGCCGGTCTGCGCGATTTATGCCCTGCGCGGATTTGGTTGCCGCTCCTGGGAAACGGCGGCCACGGCGGCGATCTTGTCCGTGCTGTTCCCGGCTCTGCTGACCCGTATCGGACATACCAATCTGTGCGGCCATTTCCTGCTGCTGGCCAGCCTGGGGCTGACGGTCCGCATGCTGAGAAGCCGCACCTACGCGGAATGGCGCGACTGGGCTGCACCCATCCTGTTGCTGATGGTCGCCATATTGTCGCACGTCTATCTGTTCCTGTTCGCCGCCGGCATTCTGGCGGCTGTGCCGGTCCAGGCGCTGCTGGACCGCCACCCGCGCCGGCTTCGCATCGGCGCGATGTTCCTGCTGGCGATGGGAGTACCGGTCGGCCTGACCGCCTTGCTGAGCGGGCCGATGGGTGGGGCAGACGCCGGGTTCGGCCTCTGGTCGATGAACCTGCTGTCGAGAGATAAGCATGTCATGCCGTGGCGAATCGAAGACGAGATGAAGAATATCGGCGCCAACTACGTCCAGGCCGGATTGTGGCGTGGATTCGCGATCCGCGACGGCAACCTCATCACCGGGCAGCAGAATTTTTCGGGTGAAGAGACGGCGCGGCTCTTGCTCGATACGCTGGGCCGTTAA
>CAINEA010000834.1 GCA_903847525.1 uncultured Acetobacteraceae bacterium
AATCGCTGTCGTCGCCTGGCGAAGGATTTCGAAAATCGAACCCGAGCCGCTCTGAGTTTTCTGTAACTTGCATCCATCCGTTTGATGATACGAAATATATGTAATCGTTGAAAAACTTTCCGGACGGACTCTAAGATTCGCGAAAAGCCCCATGATCCGCACAGGCTATGACGGAGCGGAGGTCAATCGCCGCGACCTATGATCTTGCACACACTGTCGGGCGTGGGCCCAAGGCCTGGATGCGAGCCCGCGGTCAGGCGAAGCTCCTACCCGTCCAGACCTAAGCCTCGCGCAATTTTCACTTAGTTGTGCCCGCCACTCACTTATCGCGGCACAACGCCGGCCTGGCCACTATGCTTTACACGACCGGGTAGACCTGCCTCGATTTCCACCGGCACAGGCTGCCATCAAGCCAGAGCCCTAGCCGGTTGGCTCGAACCAAAAGTCCAACACATCTCCAGTGCGATGCTCTGCGAAGCGCGTCATCACACGAGTACCTATTGCCAACTGCCTGGCGGCCTGGTCTGCGTCTGTGAGGTCGACGCCGCGGAAGAAGCCGCCGATCGCGGTATCCGCACCGTCCAGCATGACATAGCCGAACGCATAAGGCGGCGGCGGCAATCCCTGGAACGCGGTGTAGACCATGGTGAAGGCCTCGATCTGCCCCCCGGGACCGACCTCGACCCAATCCGTCGTCGGATCCAGCGTCTGATCGGAGAAAGCCCGAGGCGGCACCAGTACGCGGCCGGATTTGGCGTCGCGTTTCCCATACAACTTGGCGTGGTCGCGCAATTGCACAAAGAAGAAACTCGCCGTTTCTCCCAGCGCGTGGTTGTAGTTGATGTTCCAGCTTTCCTGGCGCGTCAGCAGTTCCATGTTGGCTATTCCCTTATGCTTCCAGGACCATCGTTCCGAAGAACTGGTGGTCGCCGCCATTACCGCTCGCGATACCGACGCGAGCACCCTTTACCTGATGTGCCCCAGCGCGGCCCCAAACCTGCAGCGCCACTTCCGCCACGCGGATCATCGCCGTGACGGCAATCGCATTCGTACACAGCGTGCCGCCAGACATATTCACCGGTGTTGTGGCACCCAACGTGAACTGGCCTTCCCGCAGCATCGCCGGCGACCGCCCCAGCCCCGCCAGGCCCGCCGCCTCGATAGAGTGGAACTCGGTGTTGCTAAACGGCGCATACAGCTCCGCGACATGCACCTGCTTCGCCGGATCGGTGATCCCCGCCATCTTGTAGGACCGCTTGAACGACTGACCGAGCGCGAACGCATCCGCGTGATCGGCCATATACCCGCGCCCCATGCGATCGCCGAGGTAATAGGTCTCGGAGCAGTGCCCAAGGCCGGTGATCCACACCGCATCCAGCTTGTGCTCCCGAATGAAACGTTCTGATGCCAGAACCATGGCGCCGCCGCCACTCGATTGTGGACAGCAATCCATCAGCTTCACCGGCCAGGAAATCATCCGCGAGGCCAGAACCTCTTCGATGGTCGTTTCTCGGCGCAGATGGGCATTGGGATTAAGCGAGGCATGATAGCGGTTCTTCACTGTCACCCGCGCCATATCCTCCTGCGTCATGCCGTATTTGTGCATGTAGCGAACGGCAGACATCGCCAGCATGTTGATCGTGCCCAGCGGCAACTGGCGTTCGTAGGTCGGATCCCAGATCTTGTTCAGCACGGTCTGGCTGTCACCGCACTCGCCCACCTTGTCGGCGCCCGCGGTCAGCACGGTGTCGCAAACGCCGGATGCGATGTGGTAATAGGCCGCCGCCACGCTGGAAATGCCGGTGGCACCACCGGTGTTGATACGCAGGAAGCGCTTGTTGCGCGCGCCCACGGCATCCACGCCAAGGCGTTCGGCGTTGCCGATGCCCACCATCGAGTCTGGCGACAGTGAATAAACAACCGCATCGATCTGATCGAAACCCAAACCGCAATCGGCCATCGCAGGCACCACCGCTTCACGCACCAGATCGGGATAGCTGGCATCGTCGCGCTTGGCGCGAAACGCCGATTGGCCGATGCCGATGATACCAACGCGCGGCGTGCTCATGCTGCGCTCCCCTTGTTGTCGCGATCCAGCACGATCACGGTATTGTACTGCATGGCAAATCCACTGGCAGCGTGGGCAACGCCGCGGCGAGCGTTCGCACGCTGGTGCGGACCTGCCCGGCCGCGCAACTGATTCACCACCTCGGCGATGCGAATCAGCCCGGTGCAATAGACCGGATTGCAGGTCAGGCTACCGCCGGAGAGATTGACCGGAAGCGACCCCGCCGGCCCGAAATCACCGCCAGCCACGCGTTGCCCCCACTCGTCGCGCGCACACAAACCCAGCCCCTCATAGGCCAGCAGTTCCTGGTAAGGCGTGTAATCGGCAACCTCTGCAAGATCGAACGCGGCTCGCGGGTCGGTGATACCGGCTTCCTGAAAGGCCTGCTCGCAAGCTGCCCGCAAGGAAGGGACAGTCGCCAGATCGCGGTCACCCAAAAAACTACCTTCGGTGGCCCAGCCCATCCCACGCACCCATACTGCATCCGACAGTCCACGCCTTGCGACCTCATCAGCGCCGGCCAGTACTAAGGCAACCGCCCCGGTGGCCGGAACGCCTACCATCCCCTCGCGCAGAGGCCATCGCGTGACCGCGCCGAGGTCACCGGACACCCCAGCCAGAGCCGGATAGGCGCGCGCGCCATTGCGTCGATTCTTTTCGGCGATCGCGAGCGCCGCCTGCCGTGCACCGGGAACCCGATGCTCCATGGCACCGGCCTGCAATCCCGCTGCGGCCAGCTCATCCAACGGCAGCCGGCGATGGAAATAGGGATCGGCAGCAAGCCGTTCCACCTCGTGCAGCGGGGACGCCTCGGTCGGACTCCAGGACACCACGAGTTGCGTTTGGAACTGTCCCGTTGCCACTCGCAACGCTCCGAGCACGAAGGCATGTTCGGCGCCGGACGGCGTGGACAGAATGTCCCGGTCGACACCGCCGACGGAGCCGGAAGCGGCCATGACCGAGATCGCCCGACCGTCCATCTGGTCATTGGCGCCGACAACGATGCCGTCGATATCATCGATCGTCAGCCCGGCATCGGCGAGCGCGCTTTGCGAAACCCGATAGATCAGCTCCTCCAGCGACTCCCGGTCCCCCGGGACGCTTGGCAGGATCGCGCATCCGATCACCGCAGGTTGAACATTATAGGGCATTTAGATCCTCTCTGAGGGGTTCGCGCGCCAGGGGCGGCATACCGTCAATCCAAGCTGGAAACAGCGACTGCAGCCCAGCTTCCGTTCGCGCCACCAATCCACGCGCCGTATGATGCGGCGAAGCGATCGCCTCCGCCAAATCGAGCACAGGCGTCACGCAGCAATCGCCACTGGCGAAGCGTTCCTGAAAATCCGCCAATGTCATGGTGCCAAGGCATTTCGCGACATCGGCGATCAAAGCTAGTTGTGGCAACGCCTCGTCCTGCCTCTCAATCCACTCGGGATGGCCGGCGGCTTCAGAAAATGCCTGCCAGAATTTTGCCTCGACAGCGCCGACCATGACATGCCTGCCGTCGCCGGTTGCGTAGATCTGGTAATAGGCCGCGCCGCCGTTCAGATAAGTGGAATTGGGCTGGGGCACTTTGCCAGTCGCGCCAAGAGCGGCGATTTCGAACAATTGCAACGGCATCGCCACATCCGCCAGTCCGAGGTCGATATGGCATCCCTGGCTGTCTCGCGCTCGTGATTGCAGGGCACCGAGAATAGCAATCACAGCAAACAACGAACCAGATAAATCGGCAATTGGCGGATCAAAAAACCGTGGCGGAACGCCGTTGCGGTGCAGCACACCGGCGCCCGCAAGGTAGTTGCCATCATGCCCCGCCGACTGGGCCAACGGCCCCTGGGCACCATGTCCGCTGATAGAACAGGTAATCAGTCCCGGATTGCGCTGGCGCAGCGCGGCAGTTCCAAGGCCAAGGCGATCCATCACGCCGGGGCGAAACCCCTCGATAAAGATATCGGCATCGTCCGTCAGCGCGAGCAGGGAATTGCGGCCTTCCTCGGTCTTTAGGTCCAATCGCATGACGGTCTTGCCAGCGTTGAGTGCCTCATAGAACAGTGGCTTGCCGCCCGCACCCCGCGGACCCAGGGCACGCATGTCATCCCCCCAGGGCGGCTCGACCTTGATGACGTCCGCACCCATGTCGGCCAGTTGCAGGCTGGCCATCGGCCCCGGGATGTAGAACGAGACATCCACGGCCTTGATGCCGTTCAGAAAGCGGTTAAAGCGGCTCACAGCACCGCCATCGGCACGATCGGGCTCGCAGTGCCGCCGACGATCGGCAGCGGAGCCGCGACAAAAGCGAATTCGCCATGGCCGGTTTCCGCAAGCGCACGAAGGCTCAGCCCTTCCAGTAACGGTACGCCGTAGTTGCGGATCAGGCATTGATGCACTGGAAATACCGTGCCCGTCGGAAACGGCAGCACCTCGATCGCATAATTGTCGGCGCCGACCAGCGCCACACCGGATTTTGCCAGCCACAGAGCAGAGTCGATGTCGATCCCGGGCTCCCGGTCGAAACTCATGGTTTCGCCGGCCTGCTGGCGTTCCAGCCAACCGGTGCGGATCAGCACCGCATCGCCCTCCGCTGGCGTAACGCCGGCCAGGCTGGCGGCCTGCTGCAACTCAGCCAGGCCGATGCTATCTCCATCCCGCACGAAGGCGCCGCGAAGGCGCACCACGTCCAGCAGAATCCCCCGGGTGAAGATCGGGGGCATCTTGTCGATGCCACAACGCGCGGCGCCGGCCGTACTGCGGATACCATTGCCTGAGAAACCATTATACAACTTGTCATCGTGCCAGACATGACAGAGCGCATCGATATGCGTCCCGACATGCAACGGCAGCAGGATCGTGTCCTCGGCAAATTGGAAGTTTCCGGGACGGCGGGCACCGGCCGCATAATCCCCGCCATCACGATCCATGAAATGCATGACGCCGTTCCGATGGGCCGGAACAGGCGTACGCGGGGACAGCGGCTGTGCGAGGCTCAACACCTCTCCTGTCCGGACCAGCGCGGCGGCGGCACGCACCTGGGCCGGGCAAATGCGGTTCAGCGCACCGCGTTCG
The DNA here is from genome assembly GCA_903847525.1 of uncultured Acetobacteraceae bacterium. Taxonomy (GTDB): domain Bacteria; phylum Pseudomonadota; class Alphaproteobacteria; order Acetobacterales; family Acetobacteraceae; genus PALSA-911. The sequence goes on from CAINEA010000834.1 coordinate 5,132, forward strand.
TCTTCTGCTCCCCACAGGCCCCAAACCTCTTCCGTCATCGGGCTTCCTCTGTCATGTGGTTCCCGCCTTTTTATGGGCCTTGACTGCCAACAGCTTCAAATCGCGCCGCATCAACTTGCCCGTCGCGGTGACCGGAAGTTCGCTGTGAAACTCGATGATGTCGGGCACCTTGTATTTCGACGCCACGGCCCGGCAGTGCGCGATGATGCCTTCGCGGCTGACATCCATGCCAGGCCGCAGCACGATGAAGGCCGCCAAGAGCTCGCCCTGGAGCTCATCGGGCACCCCCACCACGCCAGCCTGGCCGACGGCGGGATGGCGCATCAGCACATCCTCCACCTCGGCGGGCGAGACGTTGATCCCCCCCTTCTTGATCATCTCCGTCGTGCGGCCAACGAAAACCAACTCACCGCTTGCGGTAAGGTGCCCCATGTCGCCCGTGCGAAAGAAACCGTCGCTGGCGAATGCCGCGGCATTCAATTCCGCGCTGGTCTCGCCATAGCCCCGGGTCACATAGCCCCGGACCTCGATCAGGCCGTCCTCGCCCTGCGGCAGTTGTTCACCGGTTTCGGGATGCATGATCCGCACCCGCACCCCCGGCAGCGGCGGTCCCTGACAGTGGGCGCGGCGTTCCAGCGTCCAGTCATGAGGCGTGACGCAACAATTGCCGTAGCTTTCAGTCTGGCCATAAACATTGCAGATTTCTGACGCACCCAGCACATTTGCAGCGGTCAGAATATCCTGCGGCGCGCCGATCGTGACGCCGGTTCGCAGGCTCTGCGTTCGCTCGGGGCGAAAATTTCGGTGCGACACAAGTGCCGCGGTAATCGCAGGCAGCGTATAGAGCGCGGTGCAGCGATGCCTCTCGATCAGATCGAGTGCCTCGCCGGGCTCGAAACGCGATTGCAGCACCAGCGTAGCGCCATGGGTCAGCGTGGCTGACATCGCATTGGCGCTGCCATAGGACCAGAACAGCGGCGGCGCCAGCAACACCCTGTCGCCCGGCCGATAGCCCTGGCGTTCGCCGATGTTGAAGCCATTTTCGATGATGCCGAAATGGGCGAGCGGCACGGCTTTCGGCCGGCTACTGGATCCTGATGTGTAGATAATGATCGCGTCATCTGCCGCACTCGGCCCTTCGCCGGGCGGACGCGGCAGTGCGATCGGCGGATTGTGACCGAATTCCGCGTACGACTGCGCGCCTGATAAACCAGGGTCACCCAGGATCACGAAGTGACAGGGGCTCGCGAGCGTGGGAGCTATCGCCTGCAGATCGTCAGCAAAATCCTGGTCACCGAAACGGTCGAGCGCAAACATCACCCGCACGCCGGCATCGCCGAGCAACCATTCCAGTTCGCCTCGCTTGGACCATGTGCTGAACGCGACGACAACGGCACCGATGATCGCCGAACCGAAGAACACTTCCAGCCATTCCAGCCGGTTGTTCATCAGCAGCCCGACGCGATCACCGCGTCGAATGCCCCGCTGGTGCAGTCCAGCGGCAATGCGCCCGGCGCCGAGCGCCAGATCCTCGTACGAAATATGGCGATCACCGCAAATCACTGCCGGGTTGGCGCCGTAGCGTCTCGCCTGCTCGAACAACAGATCGGCCAGGGTACGGCTGTACGGGGCTTGCATTACAAGCCGACCTCTTTCCGCGGCATCTCAATCATGGCAGGTCCTCCCGCGTCGGCTGGATCGCCGGTATTTGATGGACGTCACGGTCAATGTAGGAAAATGGTACCGCGTTCGTCGGCTTCAGTCAATCGTACGCTTAAATCATTTGAATGATTTTACTTCCTCCCTGGCCGGTCTTCGGTGTATCTGAATAGGATGTTAACCGCACTCGCAGGGACATAGCGGATGGCGCGTGCTTCGAAGGCCGCTGATCGGATGAAGCCCGGCGCCGTGTCACCACCGGGCGCACGCGAGCGCATACTGGATACCGCCGAGCAGCTGTTTGCGCGGGAAGGCGTAATGGCGGTTACGCTGCGATCCATTGCCGCTGCCGCCGACGTAAACGTGGCGGCGGTGAACTACTATTTCGGCAGCAAGGAAAAGCTATTCGAGGAAATGTTCGTGCGTCGGATCGCGCCGCTGAACGACGAACGCCTGGCACGGCTGCAGGCCTGCATCGATCAATCGAACGGCAATCCGCCTCTGGAAGCGATCGTGAAAGCCTACGTGCTGCCCGCGGCGCAATTGGCCGATGCGTCGGGCGCCAGCGCACGGGCAATCATCGTGCAGTATTCGCTGGGCCGCATTCTGGCGATGCCAGAAGCCAACCAGATGCTGGTCCGCTATTACGACCGCTTGCGGAAGGAGTACGTGGCAGCTTTGCGGCAGGCGCTGCCGGAACTGGCGGCGCATGAGGTGATCTGGCGATATTACTGGATGGGCGGCAGCTTGATGTGTGCCCTGGCGGTGCCCCCTGGAATGGTCGAGGCTGATCCGGACCACGGCGAACAGTCTCGGCCCGGTTTACGGGAATCGATGGCTGAAAGCCTGATCGGCTTCCTGGTCGCAGGCTTTCGCTCCGTGGCCAAGGAAGTCCAGATCAGTGTTGTCGCTTGAGCCCTCTGCGGATGATGGCTACAGCGTCTCCGCCTCCATGACCGGCATGCGAAGGTCCAGCATATCGCGGCGTTCAATGAAGCGCGGATTTCCCCGTAAAACCTTGAACTTCGTCTCGTTCCCATCGCGCCAGAAGTGCACGTCGAAAGTCCGCCGGCCCAGGCGAAGGTCGCACAACGTAATATCGGGTAGCCAGTCCGGCAAGGCGGGATCGACATAGAGCCTATTGCGCGGGGCATCCGGCCGGATCCCCAGCATAGCCTGCATCAAGACGAACGGCGCCCCGGCCGCCCAGGCCTGCGGCACGTTGGCACCGACATACTGCACCGGAAAGCTGCCGTTCACCCGTTGCAGGCCGGCGTACAGCTCTGGCAATTGGTTCATCTGGAAATGACTCGCAGCGCCGCTGATGCAACGAGCGATTGCAGCAGCTTCGGCCGAAAACCCGTAACGCCGAAAACCGGCAGCGATGATGGCATTATCATGCGGCCAGACCGCGCCGGTCTGATAATTGTACGGATTGAACGCTACATGCGTGGCCGACAGAGTACGGATGCCCCAGCCGCTCCACATGTCCGGCGCCATAAGCCGAGCCACTACCCGCGCAGCACGATCCCGCGGAACGATTCCGGACCACAGGCAATGTCCTTGATTGGAAGCCACCGAGAAAACCGGCCGCTTATCGCCATCCAATGTGTAGGCGTAGAATCCGGCTGCCTCGTCCCAGAACACCTCGTTGAATTTTCGGAACAAGGTTGCTGCCTTCTGCCGTAACTCGATGGCACGGGCTTCGTTGCCGAGTTCGTCGTAGATTTCCGCCATACGCTGCCAGGCATCGTAGACATAACCCTGCAATTCGCACAGCGCCTTCGGCCCCTTCACCAGAGAGCCGTCCTCGTACATCACGCTGTCGCCCGAATCTTTCCAGGCCGTGTTCTCATAGCCCGCTGTCGATCGGGTCTGATACTCCTGAAACCCATCCCCATCGCGATCGCCGTAGGCATCGATCCAGTGCAGGCAACCTTCGGCTGTCGCCATGTGCTTGACCAGCAGGCTCCGGTCCCCGGTTGCGCGCCAGGCCGAGTGCAGAGCAATCAGATAAAGTGGGGTAGCGTCCGAGGTGCCATAATACGGCGTGTGTGGGATCAGCTTGAAGTGCGCCAGTTCGCCGTAACGGAGTTCGTGCGGGATCTTTCCCGGTTCGGCATCCCGATAGTCATCGCGCTCGGTCGCCTGGTACCGCCCGAGGACATCCAGCGCTCCACGAGCAAATTCCGGATATACCAGCATGGTTTGTAAGGAGACGATCAGGCTATCGCGGCCAAACAGCGCGACGAACCAAGGCAGGCCGGCAGCAGGAATGAAGACCATGTGGTCTGTTCCCGCGATCGGTAACCGTAAGGCCGCCATATCCAGAATCCCCTGACGAAAGCATCGGTAGAACTCTTCGTTGCCGGTCTTGATCTTCAAGACCGTCCTCTCCCATTCCTCGATCGACTGGGCGTGCTGGGACCTGTGGCATTGGTCGGCGGCTTCACGCGGCGCGGGATAGCGGCGCTTGCCGTCGACCAAGTCGTACAGCAGACAGCAATCCCAGGTTTCGGCTGGCTTCAGGGCAACTTCCAGACTCAGGCGCCCATTCGCGTACACGGCCTTGGCTCCGGACGGCTTGCATGTAATGACAACCTGCCGAGAAAAATCCTTATTGTGATAGGTAAGGCGCAATCGTTGCCGGGCCGCTGACCAATGGGACACGATTCGGCCACGGCGGACGATCTTTCCGCTCTTCACCTCAAAAATGTCAGCAAAGTCGCTGCGGACAGCGATCTCGAGATTGAAGCGTACCGAATGCTGATTGTTATTGGAAACCTCGATGTCCTCGCGCATGCCGCCGCAGACATGCCGGCTAAGCGTGAGCCCGAGGGTTCGGGCCGCGATCGGACCGTCCTCTGTCAGGAACGCGCGATTGGTTTGGAAGATCCGGGCACCAAAATAAGTGACCGCCCCCCCGTTCAGCAGGTCCCAGGGCACGCCGTTGGCATAAATATTCCAACTGCTGATCATCCTTGTGTCGAGAAAGTACAGCCCCTTGTCGCTGGGCCACTCGATCTGCCCATCCGGGTCCGTAACTAGTACGGTCTGGCCCTGGTGGATGGCGATCTGCGGCGGGCCGACCTGCACTTTGAAGGACATTTGATTGGACCTCTCTTTCCCAGGAAACAGTTCAATACGTCC
>CAINEA010000835.1 GCA_903847525.1 uncultured Acetobacteraceae bacterium
GCCTTCCAGCCCGGCCAGTTCTATCGGCTGCAGAATTTCGAGATGATGGCGCCACGGCTGGCCGAGCCCGGCATTTCCACGCTGCTGGCCATGGAAGGCCTGGCGATGACCGGCGCCTGGACCGATCCGGAACAGGGCCTGATCTCGGTGATCGCGCTGGAGATGGGCGGCAGTTCCGATCTCTGCGCCATGCTGAAGCCCGGTGAGCCCGTCGTGCTGATGGGCCCGACCGGCACGCCGACGGAAATTCACCATGACACCACCGTCGCGCTGGTCGGCGGCGGGCTCGGCAATGCCGTGCTGTTCAGCATCGGCGCCGCGACCCGCGCGGCCGGGTCCGAGGTGATCTATTTCGCCGGCTACAAGGCGCTGCGCGACCGCTACAAGGTGGAAGACATCGAGCGTGCCGCCGACACCATCGTCTGGTGCTGCGACGAGGCGCCGGGGTTCGCACCGAACCCGGACCGCCCGCAGGACCGCAGCTTCGTCGGCAACATCGTGCAGGCGATGGCGGCCTATGCGTCGGGCAAGCTGGGGGAGATATCGGTTCCGCTGCCGGACGCCGAGCACCTGATCGCCATCGGCTCGGACCGGATGATGGCCGCGGTCGGCGCGGCCCGGCACGGCGTGCTGTCGCCCTACCTGAAGCCCGGCCATACGGCCATCGGCTCCATCAACTCGCCGATGCAGTGCATGATGAAGGAAGTCTGCGCCCAGTGCCTGCAGCCGCACATCGACCCGGTGACGGGGGCGCGGACCGTGGTGTTCAGCTGCTTCAACCAGGACCAGGCGCTGGACCGGGTGGATTTCTCGGCGCTCAACGAACGCCTGCGCCAGAACGGGCTGCACGAGAAGGTAACGGCGCAGTGGATCGACCGCGCCCTGAAGCGCTTGCACGCCCGCCCGGCCGCCGCGGAGTAGTCCGTCCACAGGGGGGTATTGGGTGAAGGACGCAAGGCGAGGAAACGCCGGCAAATGACTGCGACAATGGCGGCCGCGACACCGCAACAGGGCGGCATTTTCAGCATCACCGGCCGGCAGTGGCTGATCCTGCTGATGGTGCAAATGTCCAATCTGTTGTTCGGCATGACCATCACGCTGGCCAATGTGGTGCTGCCGCAGGTGCGCGGCGCGTTTTCAGCGACGCAGGACGAGATTTCCTGGGTGATCACGCTGAACCTGGTGGCGACCGCTGTGGCAACGCCGATGACGGGCTGGCTGTCCAACCGGCTGGGCTGGCGCAACCTGCTGCTGTGCAGTGTCGGCGGCTTCACAGTTTCCTCGTTGTTCTGCGGGCTGGCGGGCAGCCTGGACCAGCTGGTGCTGTTTCGGGTCGGCCAGGGGGTGTTCGGCGCCTCGATCATGCCGATGGGCCAGGCGGTGCTGCTGGCGACGTTTCCCAAGCATCTGCATGCGCTGGCCCTGGTAATGTGGGGCGTCGGCAGCGTGTTCGGGCCGGTGGTGGGCCCCATTGTCGGCAGCATGATGACGGAGGCGAGCAACTGGCGGGCGGCGTTCTTCATGATCGTGCCGCCGGGCGTCGCCTCTCTGGTATGCGTCTGGTTCGCGCTGTCCGAGCATACCGAGCGCAAGCGCATCCGTTTCGATTGGACGGGGTTCC
>CAINEA010000836.1 GCA_903847525.1 uncultured Acetobacteraceae bacterium
CTCCTTGTCGAAATTCACCTTCTCAGGATCGTACTGGTCGCTGCTGGACAGGAACCGCCACCAGGCCTGCTCGCGGGAGTTCACCACCTCGCCGAGCTTACCCTCCGAATAGGCCTTGTTACCAACGAACGCGATGCGGCTGACCAGTGTCGGATCACCCTCGGTGATCTCGAACACGACGTCCACACGGTTCTGATCGAGGCGAATGATCTTTGGTTCTACCCGAGCGTCAAAGCGGGCCTTCTTCGCATACATGTCCAGAATACGCTGACGGTCGGCCTGGGCCTGGGCAGGCGTGAAGACCGCACGTGACCGCAACCCGACCTCGGGACGCAGTTGATCGTCGGTGAGCTTCTTGTTGCCCTCGAAGGCAATGCGGTTGACCAGGGGATTTTCGACCACGCGAACCACCAGCACCGGACCGTCACGGCGCAGCGAGACGTCCTGGAACAGACCGGTCGAGTAAAGGGTCTTCAGGCTACGGTCGGCGCGGTCCTGATCAAAGCGATCGCCCGGCTGCAACAGCATGTACGACAGGATCGTGCCCGGTTCGATCCGCTCATTGCCCTCGACCCGGATGGAGCGAATGACATCGCCGGATGGGACCATGTCGCGCACGCGGGTGTCGGTGGGCCGGGTCGCGGAGCCAGGGGCGACCTGCCGCACGCCTCGCTGGGGCGCTTGGGCGAATGCCATGTCGGCCATGAGCGGCGAAAGCGCGGTCACAAGGCATACCACGGCGAACAGCGCGGAGCGAATGCGGATCAAAAGGCTGTTCTCCTCAAAGGACCCCGCCCGGACGGCACGGCCTGCACCACAGTTATCCAAGATGAGCGGATTCCCCCCTGGGCAGCCTGCACAATAGCCGCCACGCGCGATACGCGCCACCCGGGACAGCCAGCCATCGACCATCATCGGGCTTCGGCGTCATCAACGGACACTGAGTTCGCGCCGAAATGCAACCGGCTATCCAATCAGTCCGGCTACCCAGCGGAAAATACCGAGATGTGTCAGGTCGTTCCAGGTGGCAAAGACAAACAGGGCGGCGAGCAGGGCCAGGCCAGCACGGTAGCCGGCCGCCTGGGCACGCGGGGGTAACGGCCGGCCGCGCAGCGCTTCCACCAGATAGAAAACCAGATGTCCGCCGTCGAGAATCGGGATGGGGAACAGGTTGATTAGGCCCAGGTTGACCGACAGCACAGCGATGAACGAGATCAGACTGGCAATCCCCAGCTGGGCAACCTGCCCGGAAAGCTGGGCAATGCGCAGCGGACCACCAAGATCCTCCGTCCCCCGAGCACCCGTCAGCATCTGGCTGACGCCGGCGAAGGTCTGCGCGGTCACATCCCAGGTCTGGGTGATCCCGGCTATGATGGAAGCGGCGACACCCAGATGGACGAATTCCACCTTTCCGCCGCGGATGCCCAACATCCCGGTCTTGCCATCCGGCTGCATGCCGGTAAGCACCGGCACATCCAGTTGCCGTTCGCCGCGGCGCAGACGCACATCCAGGGTTTCGGCCGGATGGGCCGAGACAACGCGCTGGATGTCCTCGAAATTGTCGATGGCCACGATACCGAAGCCCGCGCCGCCGATGGTCTCGATGCGATCACCAGCCTGCAAACCCGCTCGCGCGGCAGCGGAACCGGCAACCACCTCCCCCACTTCCGGCAGGGTCACGGGGCGGCCGGCAACCATGAACAACCCGGAAAACAATACAATTGCGAGCAGGAAATTGGCGATCGGACCAGCCGCGACAATGATCGCACGAGACAATACCGACTTCTCATGAAAGGTGCGCCCGGACTGCCACTGCGCACGCTCCTCCGGAGTGACATCCTCCTCGCGTTCCTGGCCATGCAGCTTGACGTAGCCGCCGAGCGGCAGCCAGCACAGCTTCCACACGGTGCCGAGGTGATCGCTCCAACTCACGATGGCTTTCCCGAAGCCAATCGAAAACGCCTCCACGAACACCCCGCGCCAGCGGGCGGCGAGGTAGTGGCCAAGCTCGTGCACAAACACCAGCACGCCAAGCACGACCACAAAAGCCAGTCCGCTGCGGAGAAATTCGGGTATCGCCTGAAACACGGTATAGGTATCCTTGGTGCTGAAAGGTCCGGGGGAGCTTGCAGTCCGGGTCGGGAGCGAAAAGCCGGTTACGCGGCGCGCGCAGCGACCAATTGCTCGGTCTCCGCGCGCGCAGCTTCGTCAAGCGACACGATGTCGTCCAGATCGGCCGCCCGCCGCGGCCCCATCCGATCCAGGACACGGCCGACCGTGCCCGCGATATCCAGAAAGCCTATGCGGCGCTGCAGGAACGCCTCCACCGAGATCTCGTTGGCGGCATTCAGGATCGTGGGGGCACCGCCTCCGGCACGCAAGGCTTCCCGAGCCAATTTCATCGCCGGAAAGCGTTCGAGGTCGAGCTCGGCGAAATCCAGCGCGGCGATCTGCGCGAGGTCAAGTCGCGGCGAGCTGGTTTGCATCCGTTCCGGCCATGCGAGTGCATGGGCGATCGGAATGCGCATGTCCGGCGCCCCGAGCTGCGCCATCACGCTGCCGTCCGAATAGAAAACCAGTCCGTGGATCACCGACTGGGGGTGCACCAGCACGCCGATCGCGCTCTCGTCCAGGCTGAACAGCCGGGCGGCCTCGATCACTTCCAGGCCCTTGTTCATCATCGTCGCGCTGTCGATGCTGATCTTCGCACCCATCGACCAGACCGGATGCCGCAGTGCCTTTTCCGGGGTAGCGGCCGCCATCTCGGCCAATGTGGACGTGCGGAACGGGCCGCCAGACGCGGTAAGCACGATCTTTTCGACCGCGCCGCGATTGCCATCGGCAAGCGATTGAAAAATGGCGTTATGCTCGCTGTCCACCGGCAGAAGGGTCGCGCCGGCATCTCGAACCGCGCGCAGCATCACATCCCCGGCGCAGACCAAGGCTTCCTTGTTGGCCAGTGCCACCGCACCGCCGCGGCGGATCGCCGCCAGGGTCGGCGCCAGCCCAATCGCTCCAGTAATGGCCGCCATGGTCCAATCGGCCTGCAACGATGCAGCCTCGATCACCGCGGCACGGCCAGACGCGATCTCGACGCGGTGCCCCTCCAGCGCCGCCCGCAACGCCGGCTCCTGCTCCGGATCGCTGATCACCGCGCGCTCGGCGCCAAGCTCGATGGCCTGGGCCGCCAGCAAGGCGGCGTTTCGTCCGCCCACCAGCGCGCGAACGCGAAAGCGAGGCTCGCCCCCCTTGGGATCGGCACGCAGCAGATCGACCGTCTGGGTACCGACACTGCCGGTACTGCCCAGGATGGTGACCGTTCTTGGCGCGCCTGGCGGGCTCGATTGAACCGGGACGAATCCCCCCGAGGCAGTTTGCATTGAGCTCATGGCGTCACAACTACTCCACGTCCAATGGCGAAAGCCAGTGCCGCGGCGGCAGGCGCGGCGGCCAACAGACCATCCAGCCGATCAAACAGGCCGCCATGGCCAGGAATCAGCCAGCCGGAATCCTTCACGCCGAAATGCCGCTTGATCGCGCTCTCCGCCAAATCGCCAGCCTGGGAGATGGCGCTGAGGACCAATACAAGCGGTAGCAGCCAACCGATACTGGCCGCGCTCAAACCCAGCCAGCACGCCGCGCCAACGCCGACCAGACAGGAAGCGGCCAGCCCACCGATCGCGCCAGAACGCGTCTTGCCCGGGGAAATTGCCGGGGCGAGCTTGGCGCCGCCGATGGTCCGCCCGACGACGTAGGCCCCGACATCACTGGCCCAAACGACACCCAGCAACACCAGGACATTGGCCAGGCCCGACACCGGCATTGCCCGCAGCCAGACCAGCGCGACCGTGCCGAAGCCGATATAGGGCAGGCCCAGGGCCAGACTGACGGCACGCGGCTTCTTCCGGCCTGCCTGCCACACCACAGGCCCGGCCAGCAGGGCAAACGCCGTGCCGGCTGTCACGCTGCCCCGCACGGCCATGACCCAGACCGCAAGGGCACAGACAACCAAACAAAGCCCCGCTGGCGACACCAGCTTGTGGCCGTTCAGCGCGATCCATTCGGTGGCCAGCCCAAACGCCGCCGCCCCGAGCAGCAGCGCCCAGGGCCAGCCACCCACCCAAAGGCAATAGAGTGCCAGTGGTGCCAGAATGGCGGCCGAGGCAAGACGCGTAGGCAAATCCCCCCAGCGGCGCGCACTTGGCGTCACGCCGGCGGGCGCATCGGACAGTGATGGGTCAGACCGGTCCAGAGGAAAAATCAGGCCGGGCGCGCGCCGAAGCGGCGTTCGCGCCTTGCATACTCGGTCAGGGCCTCGGCGAAATGCACCGGGCCAAAATCCGGCCACAACACATCCATGAACACCAGTTCCGCATACGCTGCCTGCCACAACAGAAAATTGGACAACCGCATTTCGCCGCTGGTACGGATCACCAGATCCGGGTCCGGCATGCCGGCTGTGGACAGCGAGGATGCGAGCATCGCCTCATCAATGGCGGCCGGGTCGATCCGACCTTCCTTCGCCGCAATGGCGAGGCTGCGGGCAGCGGACGCGATTTCGTCACGCGCGCCATAGGACAGCGCCACCACCAGGTTCAGCCTTGTATTGCCAGCCGTCAGACGTTCTGCATCGGCAAGGGCGTTACCGATATCGGTTTCAAAACGCATCCGATCGCCGATGAAATGCAGCCGAACGCCATTCGAATGCAGCTCGGCAATCTCGTTCTTCAGGTAGTGTCGCAGCAATCCGGTCAGATCCAGCACCTCTGATGCGGGGCGCTGCCAATTCTCGCTGCTGAAGGCATAGATCGTCAGCCACTCCACACCACTCTGGATCGCGGCCTCGATGGTGCGACGAACGGCGCGCGCGCCTTCTCGATGTCCGGCAACCCGTGGCAGGAAGCGTGCACTGGCCCAGCGGCCGTTGCCATCCATGATAACGGCAACATGCTTCGGCACCGGCACCGGCCCAGCCGGCAGAGGCCCGCCCTTGCTGGCGGCCACGGGCAAAGACTGAGGAAGTTTCTGGGTCGCGGAGGACATCCTGGTGTTCAAACCTGCTTGATATCGCGTTCCTTGTCCGCGAGGCTCTCGTCGATCCGCTTGATGTAGCCATCGGTGAGTTTCTGCACCTCGTCGGACCAGGTCTTGGCGACGTCCTCGCCGATCTCGTGCTTCTTCTCGAAGCTCTTGATCTGCTCCATGCCGTCGCGCCGCACGGCGCGGACGGAAACCTTGGTCGCCTCGGCATAGCGCCCGGCGGCCTTGGCGAGTTCTGTACGCCGCTCGGCGGTTAGCATCGGGATCGGGACGCGGACCAACTGTCCGTCGATCTGCGGATTGAGGCCAAGGCCAGACTCACGGATGGCACGGTCCACCGCGCCGACCATCGTCCGGTCCCACACCTGTACGGTCAGCATGCGTGACTCCGGCACACCGATCGTGCCGACCTGGGTAATCGGCACCTCGGATCCGTACGCCTCGACCCGTATCGGTTCCAGCAGCGCCGGGCTGGCGCGGCCAGTGCGAAGGCCGCCGAAGTCACGCTTCAAGGTCTCCAGCGCGCCGTCCATCCGGCGGGTGAGGTCCTGCTTCAGGTTGTTCAGGTCGGCTGCCATGACATTCCCCCTTCCACGCTATTGGCGTTCCACAATTTTGGTGAATTTGCCTTCGCCGCGCATCACCTGGGCGAAGGCGCCGGGGGCATGAATGTTGAACACCAGGATCGGCAGATGGTTTTCCCGCGCCACGCTGATCGCGGCGGCATCCATCACGTTCAGGTCGCGCGACAGCACGTCCAGATAGGTCAGTTCCTCGAACCGTTTGGCATTGGCGACCTTGCGCGGGTCGGCGGTGTACACGCCGTCCACCTGGGTGCCCTTCAGCAGGCAGTCGCAGCCCATCTCGGCGGCGCGCAATGCCGCGGCGGTATCGGTCGTAAAAAACGGATTGCCGGTGCCGGCGGCAAATACCACCACCCGGCCCTTTTCCATGTGGCGCATGGCACGGCGACGGATATACGGCTCACAGACCGATGACATCGGGATGGCGGATTGCACCCGGGTCGGCACATTCTTGCGTTCCAGCGCATTTTGCATGGCCAGCGCGTTCATCACCGTAGCCAGCATGCCCATGTAATCGGCCTGGGCACGATCCATACCGCCCGCGGCACCGGAAACGCCGCGGAAAATATTGCCCCCGCCGATGACCAGACAAACCTCAACGCCCATCGCGACAACGTCGCCCACATCGGTGGCGATCGCTGCGACGGTTTCGGTGCATAGACCATATTCCCGCTCACCCATCAGGGCTTCGCCGGACACTTTAAGAAGAACGCGTCTGTATTCCGGCGCTTGGGACATGCGGTCCGTTCGGGCATGGGTGGAAGCGGAAGCGCCGTCATAGAGCGACGGCCCGCCGCTAACAAGCCGGGGCTGCCGGGATCTGACGAGGCTAAACGACATATCTGCGGTTGCAGCCGAGGAATGCACCGACCGAAGCCATAAGTGTCGCCGTTAGATCTCTTCCACCCGTTCAACTCCAGGCACGATCTTCAACGCCTGAGCCAGCCGCGGAGTTACGTTGAAGCCGCCTGGCAGGGAGATTTCCACCGATTGGGCTTCCTCCAAACGGGGAATCAAGATCACCTGCCCGCGTCCGGTACCTTCGCGGCCGAGCAGGGAACGGATCTGCTCGACACCATCGGTTTGTCGCAGCCATATCCGCATGCCCGCGCCGGCGATCGACGCCGCCTGATCCAGCGCCATGGCATCCTGCGCGGTGATCCGCAGCGACTCACCCTCAAGCTTCAAGTCCACCGTGACCAGCACATTCTGCCCCACCGCCAGGATCGAACGGGAACGGGTCAGCACCTCAGAGAATACTGTAACCTCAAACGATCCGGAGGCGTCCGACATGCGGATCCAGGCCATTCGGCTGCCAGTCCGCGTGATCCGCTCTTTCGAAGCGATCACCGTCCCGGCGAGCTTGGCGCGGCTGACACCGGCCTTCGCCCGTGCCTCGATCTGGGACCCAGGGATGGCGCCAATGCGACGCAGGGTCTGGGCGTAAACATCTAGTGGGTGGGCGGTGAGGTGGAAGCCGATCGCCTCCGCCTCGAAGCCAAGCCGCTCGATCGGCTGCCAATCCGGCATATCCGGCAGACGCAGCTCCTCCGGCTTGTCGTTCGCACCGCCAAATAGGCCGATCTGGCCGCTTTCCTTTTCCTCGGCATCCGCCTGGGCGCGGCGAACGATGATGTCGGCGGCCGAGAAGATCCGCGCGCGGTTCGGCTCCAGGCTATCGAACGCGCCGGCGCGGGCGAGGTTCTCGATCTGGTTGCGGCTGATCTGCCTGGGGTCGATCCTTGCGGCAAAATCCGAGATATCGGCAAAATCCCGGGCTCCACGCGCAGCAACCAAGGCTTCCATCGCGGACTGGCCAACCTTCTTCACCGCGGCCAGCGCGTAGCGGATCGCCAACTTGCCGTCGCCGATGCGCTCGACGGTGAAATCGGCGCCGGAGCGGTTGATGTCCGGCGGCAGAATCTTCGTGCCAGCACGTTCAGCTTCTTGTTTAAGAGCAGCGATCTTGTCGGTGTTGCTGATCGCCAGGCTCATGCACGCTGCGATGAACACCACCGGATGGTTCGCCTTCATCCAGGCGGTCTGGTAAGCGACAAGTGCATAGGCAGCGGCGTGCGATTTATTGAACCCGTAATCGGCGAACTTTGCCATAAGGTCAAAGACCTCCGTGGCCTTTTCCGCAGGAATGCCACGCCCCATAGCGCCGTCGGTGAAGACCTGCCGCTGCTGTTCCATCTCCGCGCGGATCTTCTTGCCCATGGCCCGGCGCAACAAGTCCGCGCCGCCGAGGCTATAGCCGCCCATCTTCTGGGCGATCTGCATGACCTGTTCCTGGTAGACCATGATTCCATAGGTTTCCCCCAGGATCTCCCGCAGTTCCTCGTGCGGTGGCTCCCATGCCTCACCGTGCTTGCGGCGGTTGTAATCGGGGATATTGGCCATCGGGCCCGGGCGGTATAGCGCCACGGCGGCGATCAGGTCCTCGAAGCGGTCGGGGCGCATCTGGCGCAACGTATCGCGCATGCCTTGGCCTTCCATCTGGAACACCCCGCCGGCATCGCCGCGCGCCAGCATCTCATAGGTCTTGGCATCGTCCAGCGGCAGCCGATCCAGATCAAGATCGACGCCCAACTGCTTGAGAAAGCGCACCGCTCGCTGAAGGATGGTCAGCGTTGTCAGCCCCAGAAAGTCGAACTTCACCAAGCCAGCCTGCTCGACATATTTCATCGAGTATTGTGTCACCAGGAAATCCGATTTCGGATCGCGGTACAGCGGCACCAGATCGATCAGCGGCCGGTCGCCGATCACCACGCCGGCGGCATGGGTGCTGGCGTGGCGGTATAGACCCTCGATCTGCAAGGCGATTTCCAACAGCCGGCGCACCGCCTCGTCCTGCTCGCGCATCTCCTGCAGCCGCGGCTCGCCGTCCACGGCTTCCTGCAAGGTCACGGGCTTGGCAGGATTGTTTGGGATCAGCTCGGCAACCTTGTTGACCTGCCCATAGCCCAGGCCGAGCACCCGGCCCACGTCGCGCACCGCGGCGCGCGCCTGCAGCTTTCCAAAGGTGATGATCTGCGCCACCCGGTCGCCGCCATACTCGCGCCGGACATAGTCGATCACCTCGTCGCGCCGGTCCTGGCAGAAATCGATATCGAAGTCGGGCATCGACACACGTTCGGGATTCAGGAATCGCTCGAACAGCAGGTTGAACTGCAGAGGATCGAGGTCGGTGATGGTCAGCGCCCAGGCGACCACGGAACCCGCACCCGAGCCACGGCCTGGGCCGACCGGAATGCCTTGTGCCTTCGCCCATTGGATGAAATCGGCGACGATCAGAAAGTAGCCGGGAAAACCCATCTTCTCGATGACCGAGAGCTCGTATTCCAGCCGCTCGCCATAGCGGGCGCGGCCAACCTGATCGGCGCCGGCCGCATCCATACGCCGGGCCAGCCCTTCCCGTGCCATCGCCGTCAGGGTCTCGGCCTCGGTCGTGCCCTCACGCACCTTCGGGCATACCGGCAGCAGCGGTTTGCGGGACTGCGCCATAACCGCGCAGCGCTGGGCGATCGCGAGCGTATTGTCGCAGGCCTCCGGCAGGTCGGCGAACAATGCCCGCATTTCGGCGGCCGGCTTGAACCAATGATTGGCGGTGACCCGCCGGCGATCCTTTTCCGACAACATCCGGCCTTCTGCGATACACAGCAGAGCATCATGCGCCTCGTACATCGAGGGCTTGGCGAAATAACAATCGTTGGTGGCAACCAGCGGCACGCCGGCATCGTCGGCCAGGCTGATCAGCCCCGGTTCGATATTGCGCTCAATCGGTAGGCCGTGACGGTGCAGTTCCATCATCACCCGGTCCGGGAACGCCTCGGCCATCCGCGCGAGCAGCCGTTCGGCTTCCTGCTTCTGGTCCTCCGCCAACAGCCGGGCGATCGCGCCGAGCGTGCCGCCGGTCAGCAGGATCAGGCCACCGGCATTCTCCGCGATGGAATCGATCGGCAACTGCGGCTTCAGGCCGGGGTCGCCTTCCAGGAAGGCCCGCGAAGACAGCCGCTGCAGATTGGCCAGGCCTTCGACGTTCTGCGCCAGCAACACCAGCGGATCGGGCGGAAGGCGCGGATTATCGGCACGCGACAGGCCGATCTGGCAGCCGATGATCGGCTGGATGCCCTTGCCGGTGCAGGACTGGCTGAATTCCAGCGCGCCGAACAGATTGCCGCTATCGGTGATCGCCACCGCGGGCATACCGGCATCCCTGGTCAAAGCAGCGATCTTGTCTGCCTTGATCGCCCCCTCGCTCAGCGAATAGGCGCTATGGACTCGGAGATGGATGAAATCGGCATGGGACATACACTCAGGTTAGAAGAAGATGCCGGCAAAAGGGAGAGACACATGCGCGACTACCGCTTCGACCATGTTCATCTGCGCTGTTCCAACCCTGAAGCGACCGCCAAATTCTTCGAGACGATGTTCGGTGCCGAGGTGAAGCGCGACGTCTATCCTCCCGGCACCCTGTATCCGGGCCAACCACGCCTGATGATGGGGGTCGGCGACCAGGCCGTGCTGATCGCACCGGCCCATCCCAACGACCCCACGGCGCCTGCCCCCGGCTTCCCGTATTACGGAGTCGAGCACATCGGCCTGACGGTGGATGATGTGGACGCTGCGGCGGCCGAACTGCGCGCCAAGGGCGCCGACATCACCATCGGCCCGCTTACCCGCAGTGCTGGTTTGCGGCTGGCCTTCGTGCGTGGGCCGGACGGGGTGATGGTGGAGATCGTCCAGCGCTGAGCCGTCCGAGGATCGCCGCACCTTCCATCAAAGCAGCGGTGGAACCAGCTTGCGATAGAGGTGCCACGTCGCGTGCCCAAGCACCGGCAGCACGATGACCAGTCCCAGGAACAGGGGAATGGAACCAAGCACCAACCCCGCAGCGACGATCAAACCCCAAGCCATCATCGGGACCGGGTTCTTGCGGATCGCACGGATCGACGTGCGGATCGCCATGTCCAGGCCGACCTGATGATCCAGTAAAAGCGGGAATGATACCGCCGTCATCGACAGCACCAGCAGGGCGAACAGAAAGCCAACCCCCATACCGAGCGTGATCATTTCCCAGCCGGCGACGGTGTGAAAAACATCATGGATGAATGCCGGCAGCGAGGCCGGAGGCTCTGGACCCAGGGTGACCAGATAGATCGCATCCGCCACCGCCAGCCAGGCCAGGAAGATCACCACCAAAATGGAGCCGAGCATCGCGATCGCGCCGATCGAGGGGGAACGCAGCACCCCAAAAACATCCGGCCATTTTACCTCCTCGCCCCTTTCGCGGCGGCGACTCATTTCATTGAGCCCAACAGCGGCGAGCGGCCCAATCAGGGTAAACCCAGAGGCGAGCGGGAAGATCAGAGGGAGCAGTTCGTAACCAAAAGCCAGTCGGGCAACGATGAAGCCCATGATGGGATAGAAGACACACAGGAAAACGACGTCGGTCCGGTTCGCATGGAAGTCCTCGTGCCCCTGGATCAACGCATCCATGACATCGCCGATACCAATACGGCGAACCGGCAACGCCGGCCGCGCCTTGTCCGCCGCGCCCGTACCCGCCTGGCCGGACCAGTATTCATCCGGGTCCGCAGCGCCGACATTGCGGCCCGCAAGATTCAAGCGATCCCAGATCCAGGCTGGGGGACTTTGAATGGTCATGCACGCGCCTCCCGAACTGAATGATCCGAGGGAGCGCGGCCTGGGCCATGACGGCGGACGTAAGATGGCTTCGAAACAGGCGGTGGCCTCGGCGAAGCTGCAACCCGCGGGACACCAACGTTAGCAAAACCTGCCGGGAATGTCTCTTGTCTTTTGATTTCTGACGTCGTGGTTCGGCGCGAGGCGCGCCAAACTGAGGTCACGGACAGAATGCTGGCCCCCGGGGCAGGACCATGACATCGCCCACCCTTCAGGTCGTTACTTGTTTCCATCGCGGATCTAGAAAAGCCTGAAACTCCAGCAAATAGCCGTTCGGATCACGGAGGAAGAAGCTGTAGACATTGAACTTTTCGCTCAGCTCCGGTGGCTTTTCGGGCCCGATGCCTTGGGAGACGGCGTGCCGATACCAGCCATCCACGTCCGGCGTGACGAAAGTGATGACCACTCCCTTCGGCTCCACGTAACGGCCCGGCCGCAGTTGGCAGACGCCGATGAAACTGCTCGGGCTCCATCGGAAAAGCCGGCACAGGCCTTGGTCAAAGGCTAGGTGCAAACCCAATTTTTCACCATAAAAGGCGCATGTGGCATCCAGATCGTCCGTATAGACCCAGACGATGGACTGATCGGTGACCGGAGGTGGATCGGTGACAAGCGGCGGCATGGTGGCCTCATCCATGGATCAAGACGGTATTCAGCCTTTGCACCGCATCGGCTTGGCCGGGCTACACCACCCTGCCTTCCCGCAGGGTGACAATTCGGTCCATCCGCGCCGCCAATTCCGGATTATGCGTCGCGATCAGCGCAGCGACATTCTGGCTACGCACGATATGAAGCAACTCTTCGAACCCGATTGCGGCCGTCGCCACGTCCAGATTGCCGGTCGGCTCATCGGC
>CAINEA010000837.1 GCA_903847525.1 uncultured Acetobacteraceae bacterium
CAGTAAGCCCAGATCCAAAAATCCAAACCATTCCAACCAACCCCAAACCTAGCCCACCCCGAAGAGCAAACTACTAAGGACGCCGCCAACGTATCCCTTCCTAGCTTATGCAATTGTCAATGAACTCAAAGTCAAACAAGCAATCGACCCGCATACTGCAGGTCAACCGACCAACTTGCCTCTGATGCACCTTAACCCGGCGCAGGGGGAAGAGATTAAACGAACCGTGTGGCGGAAACAAGAGAAGAATTCGTGTCCGCTTCGGTGAGCCGGGTTCTAGGGGAATGGTTCCCACCGGTCAAGAAGAAGTTTTCCACAGGTCGATGAAAGCCGATCAGTTTATGCCGTGAAAGCTCCGGAACCAGGCGACAAACTTGGGAATCCCAAGGGACAGCGGCGTTGTCGGGCGGTAGCCGGTCAGCGCACCGATGGCATCGACACTGGCGAAGGTCTCCTCCACATCCAACGCTGGGCGCGGCACGTTATTGATGATGGCCTTGCGGCCCAGCTCCTGTTCCAGAAGGGATATCAGGGTGTTGACCAACTCACTGCGGTGATTGCCGATGTTCAGGACTCGCACCGGGAGGTCGCCCGACGGAGGATTGTCGAGGCAGCCGAGAACGCCGGAGACGATGTCGTCGATGTAGGTAAAGTCCCGTTTCAGCAGGCCGTCGCCATACACATTGATGGGCTCGCCGGCGACGATGGCGCGGGCAAAGCTGTAATAGGCCATGTCCGGCCGGCCCCACGGACCATAGACCGTGAAGAATCGGAGGCCCGTCTGTGGCAGCTGAAAAAGATGACCATAAACATGCGCCATCAGCTCGTCGGCGCGCTTCGTGGCCGCATAAAGCGATACCGGGGTGTCCACCGGGTCCGACTCGGCGAACGGCAGCTTGCGATTTGCGCCATAGACGGACGAAGAACTGGCATAGACAAGGTGGCGCAGGTGCTTCACGCGCCGCGCCGCCTCCTGGATGACCAGGTGCCCCATGACGTTGGACTGCACATAGGCATAGGGATCAACCAGCGAATACCGGACACCTGCCTGAGCCGCCAGGTGCACGATTCCCGTCAGGTCCGGATTTGTATCTGTCAGGGAAAACACGGCCTCCCGGTCGGAGATGTCCATCGGGAGAAACTGGAAGGCGGTATTCCCCGCCAATTGAGCCAGCCGGGCCTGCTTGAGCTTAATGTCATAATAGGTGTTGAGATTGTCGATCCCAACCACGCGCTCGCCACGCGCAAGCAGAGCCTTCGACACGTGATGGCCGATAAATCCGGCCGCGCCGGTAACCAGTATAGTCACTTCATGCTCCCGCTTTGATGGCGCGGGTGTAATCCACAACCACCAACTGCGGCAAACGCGAGTCCTGCCAATTTTCGGCCGGTCCGACAGACCGGCACGGCAGAATCCGTGCTCGCATCGGCAGTTACGAGACACTATGTTCCCGAGCTAACCACTGGATCGCACGCCAATGACGTGTCGGCTGATGCACTTTGCCAGATTATCGCCGCCGCGACACGCCAGGGGGAACGGCACGCCGTGAAGCTGCCCCCTGCCCTGCTGCCCCTTCGCAATACCGTTTTCCGCCAAATGTGGCTCGCGTTCGTGGTGAGCTCGCTGGGCGTCTGGTTGCAAAATACCGGCGCCGGCTGGCTGATGACCACTCTATCGCCCGATCCGTTGACCGTCAGCCTGGTGCAGGCGGCGACGATCCTGCCGATGTGCCTGCTGGCGCTGCCGGCCGGCGCGATCGCGGATATCGTCGACCGGCGGCTGTTCCTGCTGATCACCCAGGCATGGACCATGACCGCGGCAGTGCTGCTGGCGGTGCTGACACTGATGGGGCTGATATCGGTGTGGAGCCTGCTGGCCCTAACCTTCGCGATCGGTATCGGCTCGGCGATGACCGCGCCGGCCTGGGGCGCGCTGGCGCCGGAACTGGTGCCGCGTGAGGACCTGGTTCAGGCGATCGCGCTGAACGGCATCGGCTTCAATCTGGCGCGGGCGATCGGGCCGGCACTCGGTGGCGTGCTGGTGCTGGTGGGCGGGTCGGGGCTTACTTTCGCGTTGTATGCGGCGTCGTTCACCGCCGTGCTCTCCGCGCTGTTGACGTGGCGGCGCAGAATTTCCGCTTCCTCCCTGCCGCGCGAACATTTCCTGAGCGCAGTGCGGGCGGGCATGCGTTTCGTGCGCAATACACCGGCGATGCGCGCGGCGATGATTCGATCGTTCGCCTATTCGGTGCCGGCTGCCGCGCCCTGGGCAATGCTGCCGCTGGTCGTGCACAGCCAGCTCGGCCTGGGCGCGGGCATGTATGGGCTCGTGCTCGGCATGATGGGGATGGGCGGCGTGACCGCCGGCATGCTGCTGCCGAATTTGCGCGGCCGGGTGACGCGGAGCACCACCGTGCTCGGCGCGAGCGCGCTTTCGTGCAGCGGCATCGCGTTGCCGGCGGTCGCCACCCATTGGATCCTGGCCTGCGTGGGCATGGTGCTGTTCGGCATGGGGTGGGTGACTGCCTATTCGTCGATGCAGGCGGCGGCGCAGTTGGTCGCCCCACCCTGGGTTCGCGCGCGCGCGCTGGCGATCTATCAACTGTCCTATAATGGCGCGCTGACCCTCGGATCATTCGGATGGGGCTGGCTTGGTGCGCATATCGGCCTGACCAATTCCTTGCTCACCGCGGCCGGAGCGGGCCTGGTGATGGCGGGGGCGGTTCGCGGTTACGGGCTCGACACGTCCTCGATCCAGGGAGCGGCTCAACGTTTCAAGCCGCAGCCGGTGCCGGAAGCCCCGGCGGCAGAGTTGGCACCTAGCCTGCCGCAGACGCGGCGGCGTATCCTGGAGACGATGCATTATCGGGTGGACCCGAGCCAGCGGCGGGATTTCCTGGCGGTGATGGCGGAGATCCGGCAAGTGCGCGGCCGGGCCGGCGCGGTGGATTGGCAGTTGTTCGAGGACGTGGCGCATCCGGAGGGCTGGGTGGAAACTTGGATGATGGATAGCTGGACGGACCATCTACGTGAGGTGACGCGGCTGTCCGATGAGGATCGGGTCGTGCTGGACCGCGTCGGACTGTACCGCAGCCCCGGCGTGCCGCCGCCTGCGCGGTACATATCCGTCGACCCGGAAACGCATCTGGACTGGACAGGGCCGGCCACGCAACCCAATTCATAGCTCCACGTTATCTGCATGCTGCCCATCAACCTCAGAGAAGAATTATGGTAACTGCCCAGGTAGTCGATCGCTGATCGACGGTTGACACGCGAGTCGCGGCATGAGTCAAGCTTCCCATGTCGTTGCCGCCGCCCGATTCCCAATCTGGTTCCGATGCGGGCGCGCCGTCCGGCGAAGCCGCGACG
>CAINEA010000838.1 GCA_903847525.1 uncultured Acetobacteraceae bacterium
CGAAATCGCCGCCGCCATCCACGCCTTCACCGCATAAACGGAGCCCTACGACATGTCGCTCGATCCGGAAGTCGATACCCTTCTCGACCTTATCAAGGCCGCTGGCCGGCCAGCGCTGGACAGCCTACCACCGCCGGAAGCGCGAGAAGCCTATAAGGCCGGCCGCACCGTGCTGCAGCCGGCGCCGTCCGAGGTCGCCTCCGTGCGCGACCTGACCATTCCCGGCCCCGCCGGCCCCATCCCCGCACGGCTCTATCGCGGCATCGGCACAATGGCTGGCAGCAAGCTGCCCTGCCTCGTCTATTATCACGGCGGTGGGTGGGTCATCGGCGACATCGAATCGCATGACGTCGTCTGCCGCCGGTTGGCAAATGATGCCAACTGCGCGGTGCTATCGGTAGATTACCGCCTGGCGCCCGAGCACAAGTTCCCCGCCGCCTTCGACGACTCGGTCGCCGCCATGCGCTTCGCCGTCGATCATCCGGAGGAACTCGGCATCGATCCGAACAAAGTCGCGGTCGGCGGCGACAGTGCCGGCGGCAACCTTGCCGCGGCCGCCGCAATCGCCGCCCGCGATGCCGGCCTGAAGCTGACCAATCAGGTGCTGATCTATCCAGCCACCGACATGGGCATGACCCTGGATTCCTATCGCCGGGTCACCGAGGGCTTTCCGCTCGTGGCCCGCACCATGGCCTGGTTCATCAACCATTACCTCAACCACGAAGGGGAAAAGCACGATTGGCGGGCCTCTCCGTTGCGCGCCACAACACTGCGCGGCACCGCGCCGGCGATTGTCGTCGTCGCAGCCTATGATCCGCTCGCGGATGATGGCCTGGCCTATGCCAAGCGCCTGGAACAGGAAGGCGTGGCCGTGACCAGCAGCTACTTCAGCGGCCAGATCCACGGCTTCGTCTCGATGGGCAAGATGCTCCGCGCAGCGGACACGGCGCTGCAGATGATCGCCGTGTCCCTACGCCAAGCCTGGACCTGAGACAGCAAACAAGGCCAGGGAGAAACCCTGACCTTGTTGATTAGGTCAGCGTTCGGCCATCCGTGCCGGTGGGCAAAAAGCTAGCCCTGCAGCGCCTTGATCATCGTGCTGCCCAGCGCGGCCGGGCTTTCGGCGACGTGGATGCCGGCGAGGCGCATCGCCTCGAACTTCGCGGCGGCCGTGTCGCGCCCGCCGGAGATGACCGCGCCGGCGTGGCCCATGCGGCGGCCAGGGGGCGCGGTGGCGCCTGCGATGAAGCCGACGACCGGCTTCTTCGACTTGTCCGCCGCGAGGAACTCGGCAGCGAGGATTTCGCTTTGGCCGCCGATCTCGCCGATCATGATGATCTGCTTGGTTTCCGGATCGGCGAGGAACATCTCCAGCACTTCGATGAAGTCGGTTCCCTTCACAGGGTCGCCGCCGATGCCGACGCAGCTGCTCTGGCCGAGGCCCGCGGCGGTCGTCTGGGCGACGGCCTCATAGGTCAGTGTGCCGGAGCGCGAGACGATACCGACGCTGCCGCGGCGGTGGATGTGTCCGGGCATGATGCCGATCTTGCAGGCGTCCGGCGTGATGACGCCGGGGCAGTTCGGGCCGATCAGTCGGGAGTTGCT
The DNA here is from genome assembly GCA_903847525.1 of uncultured Acetobacteraceae bacterium. Taxonomy (GTDB): domain Bacteria; phylum Pseudomonadota; class Alphaproteobacteria; order Acetobacterales; family Acetobacteraceae; genus PALSA-911. Next base: position 1,606 of record CAINEA010000838.1, read on the forward strand.
GCCCTGTAGCGCGCGCTTCACGCGTACCATGTCCAGCACCGGAATGCCTTCAGTGATGCAGACGATCAGCGGGATACCGGCATCGATCGCTTCCAGGATGGCGTCGGCCGCGAACGGGGGCGGCACATAGATCGCGCTGGCGTCCGCCCCGACTTTCTCCACCGCCTCGGCCACGGTATCGAACACCGGCAGGTCGAGATGCCTCGTGCCGCCCTTGCCCGGCGTTACACCGCCGGTCATCTTGGTGCCATAGGCGATCGCCTGTTCCGAATGAAACGTCCCTTGTGCGCCGGTAAAACCCTGGCAGATCACGCGGGTGTTGGCATCGACGAGAATGGCCATTATGCGGCTTCCTTCACGGCCTTGACCACCTTCTCGGCGGCATCGGCGAGGTTGTCGGCAGAGATGATCGGCAGGCCGGACTTGGCCATGATCTCCTTGCCCAGCGCCACGTTGGTGCCTTCCAGCCGCACCACCAGCGGCACGCTCAACTGTACCTCCCGCGCCGCGGCAACCACGCCCTCGGCGATCACGTCGCAGCGCATGATGCCGCCGAAGATATTGACCAATATGCCTTCCACGTTGGGGTCGGACAGAATGATCTTGAACGCCGCGGAAACCCGTTCCTTGGTCGCGCCGCCGCCCACGTCGAGGAAGTTGGCCGGCGACGAGCCGTACAACTTGATGATGTCCATCGTCGCCATCGCCAGGCCCGCACCGTTCACCATGCAGCCGATCGCGCCGTCCAGCGCCACGTAGTTCAGCTCGAACTTCGCCGCTTCCAACTCTTTCGGATCTTCCTCTGCCTCATCGCGCAACTTCGCGATGTCAGGATGACGGTAGAGCGCGTTGTCGTCGAAGCTCACCTTGGCGTCCAGGGCGATCACATCGCCCGTGCCGGTCACCACCAGCGGATTGATCTCAATGATCGCACAGTCGAGTTCCGTGAAGGCGCGATACATCGCCATCACGAACTTGGTGAATGTGCCGACCTGCTTGCCTTCTAGGCCCAAACCGAACGCCAGCTTGCGGGCATGGAAGCCGGAAATGCCCGAAGCGGGATCGATGCCGGCCCGCAGGATCTTCTCCGGGTTATGTTCCGCCACGTGCTCGATCTCCATTCCGCCCTCGGTGGAGGCGATGATGGTAACGCGGGAGCTGTCGCGATCGACCAGAAACGACAGATACAGTTCCCGCTTAATGTCGCAGCCGGCCTCGACATAGACCCGATGCACCCGCTTGCCGTGCTCGCCGGTCTGCTTGGTTACCAGCGTGTGGCCAATCATTGCATCGGCGGCGGCGCGCACCTCGGCTGGCGATTTCGCCAGCCGCACACCGCCCTTGCCCTTGGGGTCGTCGGCGAAATGCCCGGCACCCCGCCCACCGGCGTGGATCTGGGATTTCACCACATAGACCGGACCGGGAAGCTTTCCGGCCACGGCTTCGGCTTCTTCCGGCGTCCAGGCCACAAAGCCGTCCAGCACGGCAACGCCGTATGTCTTCAGTAGCTCTTTGGCCTGGTATTCATGGATGTTCATGGCGCCGGCCTTTCAGTGTTGGTTCAGGCGATCAGATCAGCTTCTTCGCGGCATCGACCAGTTCGCGCACGGCGGCGCAGGATTTGTCGAACGCCGCCTGCTCGGTCGGGTTCACGGAAGTCTCGAACGCGCGGACGTTCAGACCCACGCCCACCACGGCCAGACGCTGGTCGCCCGCCGGAACCGATTCGATCAAGATGCCGCCCAGTTTGCGCCCAGA
>CAINEA010000839.1 GCA_903847525.1 uncultured Acetobacteraceae bacterium
AAGTTTTGGTGGCGCAGGGCGGGGGGCCGACTGCGGTTATCAACCAGTCGCTGGTGGGTGTGGTGCTGGAATCGCGGAAGTTCCGCAATGTCAGCCGGGTCTATGGCGCGCTGCATGGGGTGCGGGGGATCGTGGTTGAAGAATTCGTCGACCTGACCCAGGAGACGACGCACAATCTGGAAATGGTCGGGGAGACGCCGTCCTCGGCGCTGGGTTCGACGCGCGACAAGCCGGACCGGCGGTACTGCCAGGAAATCCTGAAGGTGCTGCAGGCACATGACATCCGATATTTCTTCTATGTGGGCGGTAACGATTCATCCGATACGATCCGGATCGTGGCGGAGGAGGCGCGGCTGGCGGGCCATTCGATCCGCTGCATCCATATTCCCAAAACGATCGACAACGACCTGGTGATGAACGACCACACGCCGGGATTCCCGTCGGCGGCGCGGTTCGTGGTGCAGTCTTTCCTGGGTTTGAACCTGGATAACCAGGCGCTGCCGGGGGTGTATGTCGGCGTGGTGATGGGGCGGCATGCGGGGTTCCTGACCGCGGCTTCGGCGCTGGGGAAGAAGTTTCCCGATGACGGGCCGCACATGATCTATTTGCCGGAGCGGGTGTTCCGGATGGATGACTTCCTGGCCGACGTGCGCCGCGTTTTCGACCGCTACGGCCGTTGTATCGTTGCGGTATCGGAGGGTATTCACGACGCCGCCGGCGCGCCGGTCGTCGCCGGGCTGGGCAAGCCGATGGGGCGTGATGCGCATGGCAATTTGGAGCTTTCCGGCGCCGGCGGGCTGGCGGGGCTGCTGGGCGACGAGGTGAAGGCGAAGCTCGGCATCAAGCGGGTGCGCGGCGATACGTTCGGGTATCTGCAACGATCCTTTGTCGGGTGCGTGTCGGACGTGGACCAGCGTGAGGCGCGCGAGGCCAGCGAGAAGGCGGTGCAGTATGCGATGTGGGGCGAGATGGATGGGTCCGTGGCGATCGAGCGGACGGGGTATTACTCGGTGGATTACCGGCTGATCCCGTTGGAGGCGGTGGCCGGCAAGACGCGGGTGATGGAGGACGCGTTCATCTCCGACAGCGGTACCGATGTGACGGATTCGTTCCGGTTGTATCTGCGGCCGCTGCTGGGCAAAGCGATGCCGGATGCCTACCGGTTACGGCATAATCGGGTGCCGAAGATCCTGCAGGGGGGCTGATCGCAACTAGCCGCGCGCCAGGGGGTTGGGGGTGGCTTCGGCCACGCGGTGCAGCGTGTTGCGGTCTGTGTGCTGGAAGGGCTCTGCCTGGCCGGGCATGACGAGCACCGTCGTTTCGTCGTACGACCAGGTGCCGTTCGGATGGATGGTCACCTGGATCCGGTAGGAGTCGGTGCGAAACGCGTGCTCCAGGAAGGGGTTCGAGCAGATGCCGTAATCGGTTGCGCCGCGGGTGGCGGCCACTTCGAAGGTGGTGGCGTTGGGGGCGGCTTTGCCGGAGGCGAGCGCGACCTGGCCGCGCGGTATCGCGAGGGTTTGGATCACCGTGCCGGTTGCCGGCTCCCACAGCCAATAGCCGACCTGGTCGTGATAGGTTTCGACCTCGCCGGGTTTTACGACATGGGTCCAGTAGCGCAGGCCGTAGAAAAGTTGTGGGCCGTTCATCTGCGGATCGATGGGCTGCAGTTCGATACGCTCGACAAAGACCTGTTTCCTGGGGCCATCCGCCTTCGGGTTGACGTCGAGCCCCTTGGTGCCTTCCCAGTTGCCGGCCATGGCACGCAGCGGGCCGAGATTGGCCAGCGTGTCAACGTCGACATTGGAGGGCTCGGTGAAAATATCGGCCGGAAAATCGGACATGCAATGCTCCGCGATCGTAGGAAGGACCCGAGACAAACCTCGATTGGCGCGCTGGCCGCCTTCAGGCATGTGACGGGGTGGAGGGCGTGGCGTGTTACGCGGCGGGGGTGGATTCGGGTTCGGAAGCCTGCGTGGTGACGCCAGTCGTTTCGTTGACGATCACCCCGCCCCAGATGCTGTTGTTGGGGACGATGCTGGTCTTGCCGTCCTCGGTCCGGATCAGCGTAGAGAAGATCGATACCGCGGAGACGGTGCCCTTGATATCTCCTGAAACCACGACCCTGTCGTTCACGTCGAAGGGGCGGTTCAGCATGATCATCAGGCCGCTGGCGAAGTTGCTTAGGGTGCCCTGCAGCGCAAAGGCAACCACGAAGCCGGCGGCGCCGATGATGGCGAGCAGGGGGGCGAGGTTCACTTCCAGCGCCGATAGGCCCGCGAGGAAACCGACGAAGACAATCGCGCGGCCGGACATGTCCACGAGGAAGCGGCGGAGCAGCAGCGAGGGGCCATGCGAGGTGGCGGCCATGACCCGGTTGGCGATGACGCGCACGATCCGGGCGAGGATGACCGAGCCGAGAAGATAGGCCAGGAACAGGCCGATATTGCGGGCCACGCGCAGGCCGCCTTCATCGGCGACGAGCCAGGACTTTATCCGGGCGATCGTCGCGGTCTTGTCCGATACGTCGAGCTTCAGGCCGCCCACGGCGGCGATATAGGTGCGGATATCCTTGCTGTCGCCGCCCTTGAGATCCCAATTGTCCAGCACGAGCTTCAGCCGGTCGGTGATCTCCGTGCGCTCGTTGCCGAGCTGGGTGGAGTAGTCGATCAGCTGCACCTTCACATCCGATTTGGCGGCGGCGGCCTCGTCCACCTTGGCGGCGAGCGTCTTGGCGGTGTCCGCTGTCTCGGCCGCCTTGACGGCGGGCGGGGCTGACTGGGCGGCAGCGGCGGGTGCCTGTTCGGCGAGCTTGGCGACATCCTGGCTGGCCTGGGCTTCCTTGCTGGCGGCCACGGTCTTGTCGACGACCTTGGTGTCGTCCCCGGTCTTGTCCGCCTTCTTCTGGGCAGATTCGACGGCGCGCTCCATGACCTGCTTGTCGTCCGCGACCGGCGGCGCGGCTGGCGCAGCGGCTTTGGCCGGATCCTGGGCGGGGGCGGCGGGGGTCGTGCCGGCCGGCGGGGCAGCGGCTTCCTTCTTGCTGGTCTCGACGCTCTTTTCCAGTTTGGCATTGGCCTCCGCGAGTTTGGCCGCGGCGGCCTTTGCCTCGTCGCTGTCCGGCGGCGCCGAAGCCGCCTTCTTTTCGGCCACGGCGGATGCGGCGGCGACTTTCTGAGCGGCGTCCTTCACCTGGCCGAGGGCGACGATCTCGCGGTTCTTGCGGCGTACGGCGAGTTCGGCCTCGGTGACTTCGTGCACCTTGGAACGGAGCAGCCCGAACCAGCCGTTTGCCTCCACCTCCAATTCGGGGCGGGTGAGCGGTTCGAGCAGCAATTTAAGATCGCCCGGATCGACGGCCGGGTTGGCGATGGTGGTGGGTTGCGGCGCGGGCTTGGCGTCGGCGGGTTTGGCATCGGCCGGTTTTGCAGCGGGGTCCGCGGGTGCATCGGCCCGGAGAGGGGCTGCTGCCGCGAGCGTGAAAGCGAAGGCCAACAACAGGGAATGCAGTCTCTTACGATATAGGCTCTTACGATACAGGTGCCGACGTGACATGATCGAACTTCTCCAGCTTACCAGCCGTTACCGTCGAGCAGATGTCCGTTTCGATGTCAATGTTCATCATAACGACACAAATCGGCCGGCGGGCGAGGTGGCCGGACGGTCGTGAGCGGACTTCACCTGGCTCGCTTGGCATCCCAATGCGGGACAAATATTCGTATACTCGCGACGTATCATCGCCGTTTTCGGCCGCTGGAACCGATAATGCCGGTGTGGCACCTCCAACGAGAAAGAGCGGCATGCTGGAATTAATATCGAGTGGGCGAATTTGATCACGCAGGGGGCGTGGGACTAACGGGAGTGCCGCAGCAAGTCAGGTCGTTGGATCCCGGGTGGGATTTGATGGCCGTTGGGCGGCCGGCTTGCGTTGGCGGGTTGAAACCCAGCCCTCAGAACGGATTTCTTGCAATCTCGGAACCTACTTTTGTGAGGGGAGAGGCAATAAGCGTACAGGTTATCGAGACGCTTGGTGTTGGTGAACTCGGCCGGTGCGGCGGACGCGGGGCCGGTCGCGATGATCTTGGCTTGGGGTAATCAGAATAAACATTGCCAACGACTTTACGGAGCGCAGATAAAAACCGTAACCGCCAGAGGAAGAATTGCCCGAATCAGCCGTGCAAGAGTCCGTGAGGATAGCCGCTTCACGTTATGTTTATCAAGCAATTACCTTGCGTAACGCGCGTACTAGCGACTAGCCTTTTTTCCGAGTTCTCGGCACGGACAGAGATTTAAGGTCTATCGGTTGATCTCCTGTGTGGGGGGCCATGGACCTTCTGTCGGGGAGATATCGATGTCTTCCGGGTAACGCAAATCTCATCGGAGCAGCCGCAATGCGTCGCATTCTCCTCCTTCCCACGATGCTGTTCATGACGGGTCAGGCCGGTGCAGCGACGCTTTCATTTACCCAGAGTTTCTTGGGCCAGGCGCTGATCTACGACCCTGCGACGGATTATTCACCCAGTACGGCGAATGGCGGTTATCTCCCGCCCAGCAAGCTCGGCGGTTATGACGGCCTGCTTACCTTTTCCGGTTTCGATACCAGTCTAGGAACCTTGAACGTTGTAACCATCTCGGAGCACGCTGAAAGTTCAATGCGGTTCAAGGACGCCTACGCCATCTACGGCACGCCCGGAGAGATCCATATTTCTCTATACGCCACGGGCCAGGCCCCATACGGATCGGTCGGCTTTAGTATGCCGTATGTGTTCGATATACCCGTGACGGTTTATCCTGCGGCTTATGATACCGGTTTCCGTTACAATAGTGCAGGTCCATCGACCTATTCCAATAATTTTCCACTGACATTCACCCCTTTCTATGATCCGTTGGTTTATGTCCCGGTTCTGGCCTACGGAGTTTGGGAACCCAGTACCGCATCTTATTTTACCAATATTACGTCCGACTATACGTACACCATGACGATTACGTATGACTACACCCCGGCGGTGGTCGTCCCCCCGATTCCTGAACCCGCTCCCCTCGGGTTGATCGGCGCCGGTATCGGCCTGCTTGCCCTAGTTCGGCGACGGGGTAGTCGTGGGCTTGCGTCGGCGGGTTGAACCTCGCCTCACGGCGATGCCGATGCGCAGGTTGGAGCGGACGGGGCTGTTCCTTGAGCTCTCGGAGTCGTTATCCGGTTGATGCCCTGAACGACGGCCACCAAGACACCGAGTGTCAGGAGACTGATCGTTCCGGGAAAGGTCAGGTCTATGGACCAGTCATCCGGGGCGATTTCGCTGAGGACGATCTGGACGACGAGAGAGGCTGCCATGAGCACCAGAGGCCAGCGGATCCATTTTGGGGCGGCCTGGTGGCCGGTGGCTATGCGGAGGCTGATCCATAGTCCCCAGATGCCGATGAGCGTTGCCGCTGCGCCGCAGGCGATCAGTTCGACGTTCGCGATTTCCGATTCCATCATAGGCCTCCGTGGATGACCTAGGCTAATGGATTCCGGGATCGGGCGGCGTGAGGTGGATCACAGTGTCCGAACATGGCTGCCGGTGAGACTTCTTTGGTTTGTTCGTTTGGCGAAGCCGTCGATGTTGCTGGTATACGTAGGCGGATTGCATCCGCCTACGGGGTGGGGGGTATGTCGGTTGTTGCGACGGTCGGCCAACCCAGAGAACCTTCGGGGCCGGGGCGGGAGCGGAGCCACCAGGACCAATCTTCGGGGATGAGGGAGAAGGGGTCGTTGTGGGCGAGTTCGCGGGCGGCCCAGACGGGCCAGTGGGGGTTGGCGAGGGCGGGCCGGCCGAGGAAGACGAGGTCGATCTGTTCCTGGCGGATGACGCGGTCGGCGACGGCGGGCAGACCTAGGTTCCAACTGACGGCGACGGGGATGTCGATCTCACGGCGGACGCGGTTGGCGCGCTCGACCATGAAGGCGACCTGGTTGAACGGGACGTCCTTCATGGCGTCGGTGTTCATCCCCAGGCTGAGGTCGGCGAGGTCGAGGCCGTGGCCTTTGAGGACACCGACGGCGTGGACGGCGTCGTCGAACTGCACGCCGTGTTCGTTGAAGTCGTCCGAGCCCAGGCGCATCGTCAGCGGCAGGCGCTCAGGCCAGACGGCACGGACGGCATCCATCGCCTCGCGGTGGAAGCGCAGGCGGTTTTCCAGGCTGCCGCCGTATGCGTCGGTGCGCTGGTTGGCGAGCGGAGAGAAGAAGCTGGCGCCGAGATAGCCGTGGGCGAAGTGCATCTCCAGCCATTCGAAGCCGGCTGCCAGCGCGCGCTTCGCCGCGTCGGCGTAGGACTGGTGCAGGTCCTTGATCTCCTCGACCGTGAGGGCGTGGACGGGAAAATTGTAGCGCCCGCCATAGGGAATTGCGGAGGGGGCGCGGACCTGCCAGCCGTCGGGGTGGTCGGGCGGGAGCTGGGTCTTGCCCTCCCAGGGCTTTTTTTCGCTGCCCTTGCGGCCGGTATGGCCGAGCTGGATGGCGGGGACGGCACCCATGTCCTTGATGATGGCGGTGACGCGGGCGAGGCCCTCGATCTGGCTGTCGTCCCAGATGCCGGCGCAGCTTGTGCCGGTGCGGCCGTCCGGGGTGATGGCGATCTGCTCGGGGAAGACGAGGCCGAAGCCGCCGGCCGCGCGCGAGCCCATCAGCATGACGTGGAAGTCCGTCATGCGGCCGTCGACGGCGCGGTACATCGTCATGGGGGACATGGCGATGCGGTTGCGCAGCGTGACGCCCTTGAGGGTGAAGGGGCTGAAGAGGTCGGGCATTTTTTGGCTCACGGGAGGGTTTGGCGGCGGAAGATACGCGAGCGCGGCGCCAGGGCAATGGGGTTCGACGAGGCGGGACTATGTCGTTGCCGATGGCGGCCATTGGCGCAAAGCGGCCTCGCCGGCCTCGTTGAGGCGGTAGATGCCACGGGCCTCGCGGTCGAACCAGCCGTAGACGTTGCGCTGGACGATGGTTCCGGCGTCGGGGATCTGGGCGCGCAGGGTTTTCAGGGGCAGGGGGCCCGGGCGCAAGGCGGCGGCGCAGTCGAGCGCGGTCTGGCGGTAGGCGGTCATGATCTTCTGGCGGGTGATGCCGCCTTGGGTGGGGTCGCCGCGGCGGGTGACGTGTTCGCGCAGGATGCGGCGGCGCTCGGGCAGGTTGGGGCGGGGGCGGTAGGGTTCGGGCTCGGCGAGGATTTCGACGCGGCCGGTTCGAGTGATGGCGAGAAGGCCGAGGCCGAGCAGGCGGCATAAGCGGTGGGCGCGGCGGTCGCGGTCGTTGCCTTTTGTCGTGGCGGGGACGGCAAGCCAGACGGCGTCGGCGGTGCGCAGGCGGTCGGTGGCTTGGAGGACGAGTTGCAGGTTGAAGCCGAGTTTGAGTTCGGCGATGACGAGGATGGGAGGCTCGGCGTCGCGGACGGCGACGATGTCGCAGCCGCGGATTTCGCCCTTCACCTCGAAGCCCTGGGCCTCGAGGAAGGTTTTTATCGCGGGGTAGAGGGCGGCCTCTGAGGGACGGGGGGCAGGGGGCATGGCGGGAGTTTAGCCCGGAGGGCGATTCGGGGGCACGTAGGTGCTTTTGTGGTGACGTTTGTGTCTACGCTTGCCACTACAGAGGCTTCGTGCTTTTGCAGGACCGGTATTCCCTTGAAGCTGGAGACAGGCTTGACCCATTACCCTGCCGATACGGTTTTGGCATTGTTGGCTCGTGGCGCCGATGCGGCGCCGGCGATCGGCGCTCCGAAGGCGGGCGAGGTGACGCGCGAGCCGCTGACTCATGGCGGGCTGCGGGCGCTGGCGGCACGGACGATAGAGGATCTCAATCGGTTTGGGATCGGGCGGGGCGACCGGGTGGCGATGGTGCTGCCGAACGGACCGGAAATGGCGGCGGCGTTCATCGCCATCGCCTGCGGGGCGACGACCGCGCCGCTCAATCCGGCCTATAAGGCGGAGGAGTTCGACTTTTATCTGTCGGACCTGAACGCCAAGGCGCTGGTGATCCAGCAGGGCATGGAGACTCCGGCGCGCGCTGTGGCGGAGGCGCGCGGAATTCCGGTGATCGACCTGATCCCGGATGGGCCAGCAGGGCATTTTACTTTGGCGCCGGCGGGAACGCTGTCGGGGGCGTCGGCGCTGCCGGGACCGGCGGAGGCGGAGGATGTGGCGCTGGTGCTGCACACCTCGGGCACCACGTCGCGGCCGAAGATCGTGCCGCTGCGCCACATCAATGTGACGGCGTCGGCCTATCACATCGGTGAGAGCCTGGCGCTGACGCCGGGTGATGTTTGCTTGAATATCATGCCTTTGTTCCATATTCATGGGCTGATTGCGGCGACCTTGTCGTCGTTGGCGGCGGGCGGTGCTGTGTATTGCACGCCGGGGTTCAACGCGTTCCGGTTCTTCACGCAGTTCGATGAGGTGAAGCCGAGCTGGTACACGGCGGTGCCGACGATGCACCAGGCGATCGAGGGGCTGGCGGGGCGGAATAAAGAGATTATCGGCCGGGGGCGGTTGCGGTTCATCCGCTCGTCGTCGGCCTCGCTGCCGCCGCAGGTGATGGAGGCGGTGGAAAAGGCGTTCGGGGTGCCGGTGATCGAGTCGTACGGGATGACCGAGGCGGCGCACCAGATGGCGTCCAACCCATTGCCGCCGCGGCCGCATTTTGCCGGGTCCGTGGGCGTGGCAGCCGGGCCGGAGATCGCGGTGATGGCCGAGGATGGGACGATTCTGCCGCAGGGCGAGTTGGGCGAGATCGTGATCCGGGGGCGGAATGTGACGGCGGGGTACGAGAACAACCCGTCGGCGAACGCGACCGCGTTCACGAATGGCTGGTTTCGCACGGGGGATCAGGGGTTTCTGGACGAGTTGGGCTATCTGCGGCTGACCGGACGGTTGAAGGAACTGATCAACCGGGGCGGCGAGAAGATCAGCCCGATCGAGGTCGATACCATCCTGATGGACCATGCGGCCGTGGAACAGGCGCTCACCTTCGCCATGCCGCATGACAAGCTGGGCGAGGAGGTGGCCTGCGCCATCGTGCTGCGCGCGGGCATGGAAGCGACCGATCACGAATTGCGGGATTTTGCCGGAACCCGCCTGGCGGCATTCAAGGTGCCACGCAAGATTGTGTTCCTGCAGGAAATTCCCAAGGGGGCAACGGGCAAGCTGATGCGGATTGGGCTGGCCGAGAAGCTCGGGCTGACCTCGTAAGGGTGTGGCGATGAAGATCGCGATCTTTGGCGCGGGGGCTATCGGCGGTCTGCTCGGGGTGAAGCTGGCGGTGGCTGGCGCGGATGTGACGTTCATCGCCCGCGGGCCGCATCTGGCGGCGATGCAGGCCAATGGCGTGACGCTGAAATCCGGCGAGGAGACGATTGTGGTTCGTCCGCGCTGCATCGCCGATGCAGCGGAAGCGGGCGTGCAGGATTATGTGGTGGTGACGCTGAAGGCGCATTCGCTGCCGGCGGCAGCGCCGGATATCGCCAAGATGATGGGGCCGGAAAGCGCCTTGGTGACCGGGATCAATGGAGTACCCTACTGGTATTTCTATGGGCTGGAGGGACCGTGGCGGGACCGGCGGGTGGAGTCGGTCGATCCGGGCGGGAAGTTGTGGGACGTCCTGCCGCCGTCGCAGGCCATTGGTTCCGTGGTGTATCCAGCGGCCGAGGTGATCGCGCCGGGAGTGATAGAGCATACCTATGGAGATCGGTTCAGCTTGGGCGAGCCGGATGGCAGCCGCAGCCCTCGGGTGGAGGCGCTGTCGAAGGCGATGATCGCCGCGGGACTGAAGGCGCCGGTGCGGCCGAAGATCCGTGACGAGATCTGGGTGAAGCTGTGGGGCAATCTGGCGTTCAACCCGTTGTCGGCGTTGACTTTGTCCACGTTGGATCGGTTGGCGGGGCGGGCGGATCTGCGGGAGGTGGCGCGGGCAATGATGCTGGAGGCGAAGACCGTGGCCGAGGCGCTGGGCGTGCGGTTCGCGATCGATGTGGAGAAGCGCATCGACGGGGCCGCGGAAGTCGGCGAGCACAAGACGTCGATGCTGCAGGATCTGGAGCGTGGGCGGCCGATGGAGATCGACGCGCTGCTTGGGGCCGTGGTGGAGCTTGGCGAGGTGGTCGAGCAGCCTATGCCGGTCTGCCGCACGGTGCTGGCACTGCTGCGCGAACGGGCGCGGCAGGCTCAACTGTATTGAGTTAAGACGCGCGGGCTATTCCTTGGGAGGAATGGCCAGCGGCAACGCCTTGTCCAGATAGGCCATCGCGGCTGCCCGGTCTCCGGCTCCGAGCGCACGCAAGGCCTCGGAAATCAACGGAATGGCCGGATGCGTGCTGGGCTGGTTGGTCTTGAACAGCGGCACGGAGCGGTCCAAGAGGCGGGTCTGCGCGCGCTCCATCGCTTCTTGCGCCTCTCCGGTGCGCCCACGTGCGATCGCGCTGCGGGCGACATGCAGCAATTCCTCAGAACTAGCGTTTTCATCGACCGGCGGCAGCGGCAGGGAGGGCGCGATCTGCGGTGCGCCGAGGTCTGCGCCGGTATTGCTGGCCCGGTCGGAGGATGGCTGTGAGCCGGGGCGACCGGTTTCCGCTTGGCTCGGTTCGGATAAAGGCTGGGCGCCCAAGGTCTGGGCCGGGGGAACCTGGGCCGGAGGAACCTGGGCCGTGGCGCTGGTGCAGGTCGCGGCGAGACAGGCTCCCGTCACGAGACCGGTCAGGAGACGCCCGACCCGACTGATCCCGGCTTGCTGAAGGCGCATCGTGATTTTCCGTCTGCTGGTGCTACGTCGATCAGGTACGATCCTGCGGCTTTGTATGCGAAGGCCATGCTGGTTGCCCATTATGGGCTTTGGCATCGTTTACCGCCACGCCGCCCGCGCATTTCGATCAGATAGAATTATCACCGGTCGGTATTAATGATATGACCAAAGGGGATTCAGATTGTTCGGATAAGATTCTTTGTAAGCGGGCGTGAGGGAATGCGAGGCTTTTGACTCTGTTCGTGCCAAATAGGGCAGCCGTATCGTCAGAGCCGGGGCGCCTTCACGCTATTGTGTTTGGTCTGCATACGATCGCATCGATCGCTGCCGGGCCTGTTGCGTTGCGTTCCGCGGTTATGGTCGGCGTGTTGGTTGGTGGGGTGGTACCCCGGCACCTCGCAGTAGCGCAGGTCGCGTTGCCCGGCCTGTCATCGCCGATCCCACAGATGATGCCACGTCCGGCGCCGGGTGTCGCCCCCGGGTTGCCGCCGCCCGCACCTGTGCCGCGCGCCACGGAAGGCGGCAACATTCTGCATGACATCACCGGGGTGTCGGTCGAGGGCGTGACCGCCTACGAGGACGGGCAGATCGCAAAATACACGGGCGGATTGATCGGTACGGGCGTACAGCAGGATCGCATAGAGGCCGCCCGTGCCGGGATCGTCGATCTCTATCGCCGTGATGGCTATGTCTATACCGTCGTCAATGTCATAATTTCAAAGGGTGTGTTGCGCTTTGTGGTGATCGAGGGCCGGATCGCCAGCGTGAAACTCGACGGTGATATCGGTCCGGCAGGTACGCAGGTGCTGCGCTTTCTGAACCGGCTGACCGAGCAGCGCCCGATCGATACCGCCACGTTGGAACGCTGGTTGTTGCTTGCTGCCGACGTGCCTGGCGTGACGCTTCGATCCACGCTCGCGCCGTCGACCGAAGAGCCGGGCGCACTGACATTGGTGGTGAAAGTCTCCCGCTCCCGGTATTCGGGACTGGTCACTGGCGACAATCGCGCCTTTCCGCAGACCGGTCCGGAACAGGGTCTGGCGGTGGTGGATTTCAATTCGTTCACGGAATACGGTGAACGAACCGAGGTATCGCTTTACAGCGCCTTCAATGCGACTCAGATCTTCGGGCAGGCGTTCACCGAGTTCTATATCGGTGGGTCTGGATTGAAGGCGAAATTCTATGGTGGGGCAGGGAATTCCAATCCGTCCGGCTTCTTGCGCCAGATCGGCTACGAAGGCATCAGTAGCATCTACGGCTTTCAGGTCAGCTATCCGTTGGTTCGCGTACGTCAGCATTCTCTGAATGTCTTTGGCAGTTTAGATGCGATCGATACGCAGACCAATTTCCAACAGACACCCGGCGGTCCGGTTACACTGAACAGCAACGACCAATTGCGGGTCCTGCGCGCCGGTAGCGATTACGCCCGGTTGGACACGCTGCTCGGCACGGAGCGGGCTGCGACCAATACGGCCAACGCCCGTCTTTCGCAGGGCTTGGACGGTCTGGGCGCGACCTCGAACAGCAACCCGCTGGCTTCACGGCTTGGGGAGAAGGTCAATTTCTCCAAGGCGAACGGTGAGATCGGTCGGAATCAGACGCTGATGGAGTTGTGGGAGGATTCCAGCCTCGCGCTTCAATTGACAGCCGCGGGACAATACACCGCTGACGTGCTGCCGCCGGTCGAAGAGTTCTATTTGGGCGGTCCGCATTTCAATCGCGGCTATTATTGGGGCCAGGTGACGGGGGACAAAGCGTTGACGGCTACGGCGGAACTGCAGCTGAACACACCGATCCCGGTGTTCGGAGTGGTCCCTTGGGACGTCAATGCTCAGTTCTACGCGTTTTACGACTGGGGCGAGACTTGGCAAAGCCGGAACAGCGATGCGAATACGATCTTGCGATCGTTCGGTCTTGGCGCCCGGCTCTATCTGACGCGCGACGTCGAACTCGACCTGGAGGGGGCCTATCGTATGAACCGCTACCCCAACGGAACCGCCGGTGGAATCGCGCCATTGAACGCAGGTGTATTCTATTGGGGAGTGCTCGCTAGGTTTTGACCGGCGAGGGGCCGATTTCCGCCAATTCCTTTTCCCAAAAATGATCCGGATAAAGACGCTCGTAACTGCCCAGGTAGTCGATCGCTGATCGACGGTTGACACGCGAGTCGCGGCATGAGTCAAGCTTCCCATGTCGTTGCCGCC
>CAINEA010000840.1 GCA_903847525.1 uncultured Acetobacteraceae bacterium
TGGCCCCGCTCGTCGAGCGCTTCGCCGCAATGCTCGCCGAGCAACCGGTCTTCCACAATACTTTCGCGGCTATCTGAGAATGAGGGGAGTCTTGAGCATCGAGAGAGGCAAGCTTTATGTTTGTTCAGCGGCCCAATATTTTTGAAACCGCGTGAATCCGCGCTTGAAAACGTCCTCCGTCCCGCATTAGCTCCGCTTCCCGCAGGCTTTTGCCGCCGCCGGTTCCGATGGCGCGTCTGTGCGAGCGTCTTCCACGACTTGGGACAGCCAATAGTGATACGTTTAAGCCCCTCCGCTATTCTACGCCCCCAGGGCGCGAGGCGAATTGAGAACCTTCAACGCTGGCGGTGTACGCTCTACTTCACCCCTTAACGCCACCCATCGTCAGCCCGCTGCTCATATGCCGGCGGAAGGCGTAGTAGATCACCAGCGGCGGCAGCGCGTAGATGATCGCGGCGGCCATCAAATAGTTCCAGGGGGCCTCGTCGCTGTTCAGGAATTTTCCGAGCGCCACCGGCACCGTGATGGTCTTTTCCGAGGACAGCAGCAGGAACGCGTAGAGATATTCGTTCCAGGCCAGCAGCAGCGCATAGGTGCCGATCGCGACCAAAGCCGGGGCCATCAGCGGCAGGTAAATTTGAAAATAGATCTGCGGTGGCGAGGCGCCGTCGATGCGGGCGGCTTCGTCGAGTTCGTAGGGGATCGAGGCGCCGTATTGCTGGAAGATGAAGATCGCGTAGGGGGTGGCGAAGGTGACCTCCACCGCGATCACCGACCAGGCGTTGTCAGCCAGGCCGTAGCTGCGCATGATGCCGTAGAACGGGATGGCCAGGAACGACATCGGGATCACGTAGGTCAGCAGTGCGGCGTTGGTCAGCAGCGGGCCCTGGCGGATCCGCAGGCGGCTGATCGTGAATTTGGTCAGGGTGCCGATCGCCAGGGTCAGGAACGCGACGGCGATGCCGATGAAGGCGCTGTTGCCCATCTGGCGCCAGAAATTCGCCAGCAGCCAATAGGTCTCGTGCCAGACGGCGACAAAGCTTTCCAACGTCGGCGCCGGGGGCCAGATGTTGGTGCTGAACACGTCTTCCTTCTGCTGCACCGCGACGAGCACCATGTTATAGAGCGGCATCAGCGTCCAGATCGCCAGCAGCACGCCGAAGGCCATCGCCCCGGCCTCGCCCAACCACCGGCTGCGCCGTGCCAGCTGGCCGCGGCGGCCGGAGCCGGCGCGCAGCGTGGCGCTCACAGCTGGACCTCGCCCTTCGACAGCTTGCGCATCAGCAGGATCACCAGCGGGATCAGTAGCGGCAGGGCGGACATGACCGCGGCCATGCCCATGCGCGGGTCGCCGAGTTCGAAGGCGTCGCGGATGCCCAGCGTGGCCAGTACGTGGGTAGACAGAGCCGGGCCGCCGCCGGAGATGAAATGGACCGAGTTGAAGTCGCCCAGCGTCCAGATCAGGCTCAGCAGCGTGCAGACCAGATAGAGGTTGGCCATCAGCGGGAAGGTGATGTGCAGGAACCGGCCGATTCCGGTGGCGCCGTCCACGTCGGCGGCCTCATACAGCTCGCGCGGGATGGCCATGCGGCCGGCCAGGAAGATCACGGTCCAGAACGGCAGCCATTTCCAGATATAACCGTAGATCACCGAGCCCATCGCCAGCGTGGACTGGTCCAGCCAGGGTGGGCCGTCCATCTGGAACAAATCCCAGATCGTGTTGTTAATCAGGCCCCACTGGCCGTTCAGCATCCAGTGGATGGAGATGAAGCTGGGAATGCCCGGCACCGCCCAGGGCAGGATGAACACCAGCAGCAGCGTCTTCACCCACCATCCCTTGCGCATGAAGTAACCGGACAGCAGCAGCGCCAGGAACAGTTTCAGGTTCACCCCGACCGCCAGGAAGATCAGGGTGTTGAGGACCGCGGAGGGATAGACCGGATCGGCGAACAGCGCGCGGTAGCTGGCGATGTCGCTGCCGAGCCACATTCCGTAGCCGACCGGATAGACGACGAACAGCAGGAACACCGCGACATAGGGCGCGATGAAGGCCAGCGCCCAGAGATAGTCACGACCGAGCAGGCCGCCGCGCCAGACCTGGCGACGGGCCGGGCTGGATGGGGCGGCGACGCCCATGGTTGTGCTGATCGACATCGGGGCTACCGGGCCGAAAGGGGGCGATGGGCGGTCGGTCGGTCGGAACGGCAAGTGAGCATCGGATCGGATCCTTCCCGAAAATATCAGGGGCCGTATCTCTCGTCTTGGGCGTTGGCTTAGGTATACCGGCCTGGCGCGGGGTTATCAACGACAACGATATGCGCAGGTTCTGGCGGCCGGTTCGGATTTTCTTTGCGAGTGCCTGTCGGGCGTGGCTAGACTGGCGCGCCAAGAAGTACCGCGACAAGCAACAATATCGCGCCTGCGGCACCATCGCCGGAAAGGCGCCTTCAAGGGAAGGATTTGGTCCATGGCGAGCCTCACCCGGCGTACCCTGATGGCCTCCGCTGGCGCGCTGGCCGCGTCCGGCACGCGGCGAGCCCGCGCGGCGGGGCAGACGGTCACGGTCTGGTGGAACCAGGGGTTTTATCAGGCGGAGGACCAGGCGGTGAAAGATTCGATCGCCGCGTGGGAGAAGCTGTCCGGCAACAAGATCGAGCTGACCTTTCTGCCGGTTGCCGACGTAACGGCAAAGATTATCTCGGCGATGACGATCGGCGATGTGCCGGACCTGATCTATTCGGATACCGGGCAGAATCTGATCGTTCCGCAGGCATCGTGGAACGACAAGCTGGTCGATGTCAGCGATGTCGTGGAAACGCAGAAGTCGCAATATCTGCAGACGGCGCTGGACAGTTCCAGTTTCTACAACAACACGACGAAGAAGCGCAGCTATTACGGCGTGCCGGTGAAGGGCGCGACCGTGATGATCGAGGTATGGCGGCCCTTGCTGGAAGAAGCCGGCTACAAGGATGCCGACATTCCGAAGACCTGGGACGCCTATTACGCATTCTTCGAATCCGCGCAGGACAAGCTGCGCGCCAAGGGCAAGCGCATCTTCGGCCTGGGCTACTCGATGGCCACCAAGGAAGCGGACAGCGGCAATCTGTTCCACGCGTTCCTGGTGGCGCTGGGCGGCAACGGCATCGTTTCGCTCGACGGCAAGCTGCATGTGGGCGATCCGAAGGTGCGCCAGGCCGCGGTGAAGGCGCTGGACGACCTGACGCGGCCGTACAAGAAAGGTTTCGTGCCGCCGGGGGCGATCAACTGGGGCGATGTGGACAACAACAACGCGTTTTATGCCAAGCAGATCGTCATGACGCCGAACGCGACGATTTCCATCGCGGTGGCGCAGATGGACAAGACCGACCAGTACTACAAGGAGATCATCACCCAGGGTATTCCGCAGGACAATGCCGGGAATGCGGTGCCGAGTCTGCTCGGCGTGCCGCTGTGCTTCATTCCGAAAGGGGCGAAGAACATCGATGCGGCGAAGGACTTCCTGAAATACTTTATCCAGCCGGACAATCTGAATACCTATCTGAAGCAGGCGCGCGGGCGGTGGGTGCCGGTGATGCCGGAAAATGTGAAGAACGATCCGTACTGGATGGACCCCGCCGACCCGCACCGCCCGGTGGCGGTGCGCCAGGCGCTGGTGACGCCCACCGCATCCTGGTTCCAGATCCGCAATCCCGCTTATGCGGATGTAAACGCCAAGCAGATCTGGGCGGCGGCGGAAGCGAACATCACGCAGAAGGGCTGGACGGCGGAGAAGGCGGCCGACGACGCACTGGATCAGATCAAGACGATCTTCGAGAAGTATACGATCACGTAAGGGAGCGGGATCAGACCGGCGAGGACGGCGGGAAGGACGGCTTGCGCTTTTCCTTGTGCGAGGCGAGGCCTTCGCGCGGTTCGGGGCCGGTGAAGCCGAGGAATTCCAGGGCCAGGGACGCATCGAAGCTCGGGCCGGCCTGACGGAGCCAGTTGTTCAGGGTGTATTTGGTCCAGCGGATGGCGGTCTGCGCACCTTCGGCGAGGCGGGTGGCGACGTCCAGCGCCTTGGCGTCGAGCTCGGCATCCTCGGTTACCAGGGAAATCAGGCCGATGCGCTCGGCTTCCGCGCCGAGCAACTGGTCGCAGGTGAGCAAATAGTATTTGGCCTTCGCCATGCCGCAGAGCAGCGGCCAGATGATGGCGGCGTGGTCGCCGGCGGCGACGCCGAGGCGGGTGTGGCCGTCGACGATGCGGCAGTCCTTGGTGGCGATGGAAACATCCGCGAGCAGGCCGCAGACCAGGCCGGCGCCGACCGCGACGCCGCGCATGGAGCTGATGATGGGCTTGGAGCAGTTGATGATGTTGTAGACCATGTCGCGCGCCTCTTTCATGGTGCGGGCGCGGCGGTCGAAATCGTTCATCAGGTCCTCGATCATGGCGAAATCGCCGCCGGCGGAGAAGATCTTGCCGGCGCCGGTGAGGATGGCGGCGTTGGTTTCGGGGTCGGCCTCCACGTCGCGCCAGATGCGGCCGAGTTCGTCGTGCATCTGGTGGTCGGCGGAGTTCATCTTGCCGTTGTCCATTGTGATGCGCAGGACCTTGGGATGCGGGCGGTCGAATTTCAGGCGGGTGTAGGCGGCATAGCGATGGGTCATGTCGGTGTCTCCTGCCCTGACTTTCATGGAAGGGTGCGGGCGGGATAGGCTGGGGTCAACCGATCCAGGCAGCTTAAGGGGAACATTCGGCATGAAACGACAGGAAGCGCAGGCGGCGATGGCGTGCGATACGAGGGCGACCGAGGTGTTGGCCGGGCTGATGGCCAGCCGGTACAGCTGCCGGGCGTTCGGGGCGGAGCCGGTGCCGGCGGCGGTGATCGAGCGGATGCTGAAGCTGGCGCAGATGTCGCCTTCCTGGTGCAACTCCCAGCCATGGCAGGTGATCGTGACGGAGGGTGCGGGGACGGAGCGGTTTCGCCAGGCCCTGCTGGACTATGTGGGCAATACCGGGGAACCGGCGGCGCCGGACATTCCGTACCCCTCCGGTTATTTCGGGGTCTACAAGGAGCGGCGGCGGGAGTGCGGCTGGCAATTGTATGACGCCGTGGGGGTGCCGCATGGCGACCGGGAGGCGTCGGGCAAGCAGGCGATGGAGAATTTCCGGCTGTTCGGCGCGCCGCATGTGATGATCGTGACGTCCGAGCGGGAGCTGGGGCCGTACGGGGCGGTGGATTGCGGGCTGTATGTTGGCAGCGTGATGCTGGCGGCGGAGAGCCTGGGGGTGGCGACGATCGCGCAGGCGGCGCTGGCGCGGTGCTCGCCGTTCCTGCACGAATATTTCGCCATTCCGGAATCGCGCACCGTGGTTTGCGGCATTTCGTTCGGCTATGCGGACGAGGCGCATCCGGCCAATGGTTTCCGCACAAGACGGGCGGGACTGGACGAGGTGGTGCAGTGGGTCCGGTCCTGACCAGGGCGCCTGTTCAGGCGCGTGGGTCTGCCGGTATAAGTCCGCCATCTGACAGGTTAGGGACAGGATCGGGATGGACGAGTTCGACTATATCGTTGTTGGCGCCGGGGCGGCCGGGTGCGTGCTGGCGAACCGGCTGAGCGCTTCGGGCAAGCATAGCGTGGCGGTGCTGGAAGCGGGCGGCAAGGACAGCAACATCTTCATCAAGATCCCGGCCGGCTTCAACAAGACGGTGTACGACCCGAACCTGAACTGGGGCTACGAGACCGCGCCCGGGCCGCATATCGACGGGCGGAAGATCGTGTTTCCGCGCGGCAAGGTGCTGGGCGGATCGGGCTCGATCAACGGGCATCTATATGTGCGGGGCCAGGCAGCCGATTATGACATGTGGGGGCAGCTGGGGTGCCGAGGCTGGTCGTGGGACGACGTGCTGCCGTATTTCAAGCGGGCGGAGACGCGCGGCAATGGCGGCGGCGATCCTTCGGTGCGCGGCAACAGTGGGCCACTGAACATCCAGGACCAGCGCGATCCGCATCCGCTGTCGGACGCCTATATCGCGGCCAACGAGGCTTTGGGCCTGCACCGCACGCCCGACTATAATTCCGGCAACCAGGAAGGCACCTTCCTGTATCAGCAGATGATGAAGAACGGGCGGCGCTGGAGCCCGGTGGATGCGTATCTGCGCCCTGCCCTGAGCCGGGCGAATTTGCACCTGATCCAGCGCGCGCTGGCCGAGCGGATCGTGTTCGAGGGCAAGCGGGCGGTGGGCATCACCTACCGGCCGGATGGCGGCTCGCCGGTGACGATCCGCGCCCGGCGCGATGTGATCCTGAGCGGGGGCAGCATCAACACGCCGCAATTGCTGCAGATCTCCGGCGTGGGCGATCCGGCGTGGCTGGCGGATATCGGCGTGCCCGTGGTGCATGCCCTGCCCGGCGTGGGGAAGAATTTGCGCGATCACTATGCGGCGCGGGTATCCGCGCTGGTGAAGGGCACGGGGAGCCTGAACGAACGCTCGCACGGGCTGCGGCTGGTCGGCGAGGTGCTGCGCTATGCGGTCAGCCGCAAGGGGCTGCTGACCGTGAGCCCGAGCCATGCCGGGGGGTATCTCAAGACGAGGCCGGAGCTGGAGACGCCGGACATGCAGCTGTATTTCGCCCCGGCGAGCTACGATGCGGGAAAATACGGCACGACCGATCTGGACACCAAGCCGGGCATGACGCTGGGCTGCTCGCAGCTGCGCCCGGAGAGCAAGGGGCATCTGAAGGCGGTTTCGGCCGATCCGACCGCGAAGCCGGAGATCCAGCCGAACTATCTGGCCGACCAGATCGACCGGGATGCGCTGCTGGCGGCGCTGAAATACATGCGTAAGCTGTTGCATACCCAGCCGCTGGCGGGCTTCGTCGATCACGAGAACTTCCCCGGCCGCGCGGTGGTGACGGACGCGGACTGGATGGCGCATGCGCGGGCCACCGGGTCCACGACGTATCATCCGGTGGGCAGCTGCAAGCTGGGCACCGATCCGATGGCGGTGGTGGATCCGCTGTCGATGCGGGTGATCGGCACCGAGGGGCTGCGGGTGGCGGATGCATCGGTGATGCCGACGATGGTTTCTGGTAATACCTACGCGGCGACCAACATGATCGCCGAGAAGGCTTCCGACCTGATCCTGCAACAGGCGCTGCAGGCGGCGGCGTAGAGCGAGCTACAGGAGTTGAATATGTCCAAGATTACCCGCCGTGGCGTTCTGGCCGGGAGCGGCGCCATTGCCGCTGCCGGTGTTGGCGTTAAGCGCGGCCGTGCGGCCGAGGCCATTCGCATCGGCATCCTGACCGACATGAGCGGGCCGTATTCGGAAGATGCCGGTCCGGGTTCGGTCGTCGGCGCCAAGCTGGCGATCGCGGATTTCGCCAAGGAGCATCCGGAGCTGAAGGTCGAACTGATGACCGCGGACGCCGGCACCAAGGTAGATACCTATGTGAGCTTGGCGGGGAACTGGTGGGATACGCAGGGGGTGGATGCGATCTTCGACATTCCGTTTTCCGCCGGGGCGCTGGCGCTGCGCACGGTGGCCGAGCAGCGCAACAAGGTGCTGATGCTGACCGGGCCGGCGACGTCGGACCTGACGACGAAGGCCTGCGGGCCAAACCATGTGCATTGGGTGTACGACAGCTATTCCTTCGCCACCTCCACCGCGCGGGCGGCGTTCAAGGCGGGGGGGACCAGCTGGTTCTTCATCCAGGCCGACTACGCCATGGGCGCGTCGCTGACCAACGATGCCCAAGGCGAGATCGAGAAGCTGGGCGGCAAGATCCTGGGTGTGGCCAAGCACCCCTTCCCCGGCACCACGGATTTCTCCAGCTACCTGATCCAGGCGCAGGCCAGCGGGGCGAAGGTGTTGGGGCTGACCAATGCCGGCGGGGATGCGGCCAACACGATCAAGCAGGCGGCGGAGTTCGGGCTGACCAGCCACGGCATGAAGGTGGCGGCGACGCTGTTCCATATTCCGCAGGTGCATGCGATCGGGCTGCAGGCGGCGCAGGGGCTGCTGCTGACGGATGCGTATTACTGGGACATGAACGACGGCACGCGCGACTTCGCCAAGCGCTATGCGGCGGAGATGCATGGGTTCATGCCGGCCTCCACCCAGGCCGGCATGTATTCGGCGGTGATCCACTACCTGAAGACCGTGCGGGCGATGGGCGTGGATGCGGCCAAGGTGGACGGACGCGCGACGGTGGCGAAGATGAAGGACATCCCGACCGACGATCCGATCTTTGGCAAGGGGCGCATTCGAGCGGACGGACGGAAGATCCATCCGATGTATCTGTTCGAGGTGAAGAAGCCGTCGGAAAGCCGTTACGCCTGGGATTACTACACCCTGCGCGACACCACGCCGGCCGAGGAGGCGTTTCGGCCGATGACGCCGGGGCTGTGCAAGATGGTTACTGCTTGAGAAGGGGGGCTGACATGCCGGCAGCGCCGGTTTATCGCCCGAAGCCCAACGCCATCCAGGCCCTGTTCGGCCGGCTTCAGGTGGTGATCGGCGTGGTCCATCTGCCCGCCCTGCCCGGCTCTCCGGCGTATGACGGGCAGGCGATGGAGGACATCATCGCGGTGGCCGTCGAAGAGGGGCGCCGGTACCGGGCGGGCGGGTTGGACGGGCTGATCGTGGAGAACCATGGCGATATTCCGTTCGCCAAGCCGGAGCGGCTGGGGCCGGAGACGGCAGCCTGTATGGCGGTGATCACGCGGGCGGTTCGGCTGGAAACGGGCTGTCCGGTCGGGGTGAACGTGCTGGCGAACGGGGCAATCCAGGCCTTGGCGGTGGCGAAGGCTGCCGGGGCGGCGTTCGTGCGGGTCAATCAATGGGCCAATGCGTATGTCGCCAATGAAGGGTTCATCGAGGGGCCGGCCGGGGAGGCGATGCGCTATCGCGCCTGGCTGCACGCGCGGGGGGTGAAGGTGTTCGCCGATGTGCATGTGAAGCACGGGGCGCACGCCATCGTTGCCGACCGAGAGATCGGGGAGATGGCCAGGGATGCGGAGTTCTTCGATGCCGATGTGGCGATCGCCACCGGGCAGCGGACAGGGGATGCCGCGAGTTTGGACGAGCTGCGCACGATTGCCGGCGGGACGTCGCTGCCGGTGCTGGTGGGGAGCGGGTGCACGCCGGACAATGTCGGGGACATTTTGGCAAATGGCGACGGGGTGATCGTGGCCAGCTATCTGAAGCGCGATGGGGTCTGGTGGAACGAAGTGGACCCGGATCGGGTGGCGGTGTTCATGCGGGCGGTGCGGCAGGCGCGCGGAACGGTGTAACCGAAGGGCACGCATGGCGCGTGCGGGCGGGCTGGGCTAGCTTCGGGGATATTCAACGCTGACCCAGGAGTTTTCCGGAAATGCTGCATGTCGATATTCCCAGCCTTGCCGATCTGAAAGCCCTGGCGGCGGAGCGCGATGACATTTGCGTGTCGATCTATCTGCCCACCACGCCGATCAGCCAGGACACCGGGGCGGACCGGATCGACCTGAAGAACCTATCGCGGGAGGCGCTGACCCAGCTGGAGGCAGGGCATGCCGACAAGCGACGTGTCGGCGCGCTGATGGAGCACATTGACGATTTGATCGACGATGACGCGTTCTGGCAGCACCAGGCGCGCAGCCTGGCGGTGCTGGCTACGCCGGAGAACGCGCGGACCTTTCGGGTGCCGAATGCGCTGACCCGGATGGTGGAGGTTTCCGACCGGTTTCATCTGAAGCCGCTGCTGCGCACGATCGCCTTTCCCAACACCTGCCTGGTGCTGGCGTTGTCGGAGAACGCGGTTCGGGTGGTGCAGGCATCCGCCGAGCTGCCGGCCATGCAGGTGGCGGTGAACGGGCTGCCGAAGGATGCGGCGAGCGCGCTCGGCAAGTCGACGATCAATGACCGTTCACCGAGCGGGCGCATTCAGGGTTCGGAGGGGCAGAAGGTCCGGCTGCGCCAGTTTGCCCGCCAGGTCGATCAGGCATTGCGCGGATTGCTGAGCGGCATCGAGGTTCCACTGATCCTGGCCGCGGCCGAGCCGGTCGCCTCGATCTACCGGTCGGTCAATACCTACGCAAATCTGGCGAAGACGGGGATCGACATCAGCCCCGACCGCTTGACTGACGCGCAACTGGCGGAACGGGCCCGGCCGCTGCTGGATGGCCTGTACCAAGGCGAGATCGCGCAATGGAAGGAGCTGTTCGTGCAGCGCGGCGATCAGGGCCGCTCGACGACCGATGTCGCGCGGGCCGCCCGCGCGGCGACATTCGGGGCGGTGGAGAGCATGCTGGTGGATATCGACGTGGTCGTTCCGGGGACCGTGGACGAGACGGACGGCACGATCAGCTTATCGTCGTCGGCCAATGCCACGGACTATGGCGTGATCGATGAGATCGCCAGCCGGGTAGTTCGCTCCGGCGGGCGGGTTCTAGGGGTGCGCAAGGACGATATTCCCGGCGGCGAGGCGCTGGCGGCCATTCTGCGCTACGCGGTTTAGGTTCCGCTGGCGGGAACCGGTTGCGCGGTCCGGCCGGGGGCGGACGCCTTACCAGGCGGGATCGATCGGCGCCACGATGCCTTCCGCGGCCTCGATGACCTCGGCGGCGTCCAGCGCCAGATCCTCACGGAAGCGGCCCGGGACGATCTGCACGCCGGTGCGCAAGGTGCCGTGGGTGCCGACCGGCACAGCCAGGCCGGGCAGGCCCAGGGCGGGGGCGGGGGCGATGAAGCTGACGCGCAGGCTGTCGAGCAGGCGGCGCTGGCCCTCGCGCGACAAATCCTCGTCGAAGGGCGGCGGCAGGTCGGCCAGTGTGGGCATCAACACCAGGGGATGATGGGTGAAGAATTCCTGCCACAGGAACGCCAGCCGGTCGCGCAGCGCCAGGGCGTCCAGCACCGCGTTGGGGTCCTCGGCCGGCGGAGAGAGTTCCAGCCATAGGCGCATCGAGGCGATGGCGTGCTTGTCGCCGTGCGCCTCCATGTTCGGTGCGAGGCCGCGGAATACGTCGGCCGAGCCGATGACGTGCCAGACGCGGATCACTTCCTCGAATTGCGGCGGCAGGATCTCCTCGACCGCATAGCCGGCAGCCGCGAGGTGGCGGCCGGCCGCGCGGACGGCCTCGGCCTGGGCGGGGTGGGTGAAGCCATCCGGCGGTTCAGCCACCAGCGCGACACGGATGGGACGTTTTGGCGGCGGGCCTACCAACGGCGCATCGGCCCAGCGGGTGTCGCGCGGATCGCCCTTGGCCATCGCCGCCATCGCGAGGCGCGCATCGCGGACGGTGCGGACATGCGGGCCTTGGGTGGCCATGAGCTGCGCGCCGATGGGGCGGCCCTGGGTCAGGGACGGGTTGAACGAGGGGAACCGGCCGAGGCCGGCCCGCAGGCCGATAATGCCGTTGCAATAGGCGGGAATGCGCACCGAGCCGCCGATATCGTTGCCCTGCCCGATCGGCCCGATGCCCGCCGCCACCGCTGCCCCGGCGCCACCGGACGAGCCGCCGGGGGTGATCGCCCGGTCGCGCGGATTATGGGTTCGGCCGTGCAGATCGTTGTCGGAGAAGATCCGCATCGAGTAGGCCGGCGCGTTGGTGCGGCCGATGAAGATGGCGCCGGCGTGGCGGAGATTGGCCAGAATCGGATTGTCCTCGGTGGCCATTACGTGCTGATGGGCGACGACGCCGTTGTCGGTCGGGTGGCCCTTCTGGTCGGTGTTGATCTTGGTGGTGACCGGCACGCCGTGCAGCGGACCGAGTTCGTCGCCCCGGGCACGCGCCTTGTCCGCCGCATCGGCGGCATGCAGCGCCTCGGCATCGAAGCGGCGCACCACGGCGTTCAGTTTGGGGTTCACCGCGTCCATGCGGGACAGGCAGGACTGCACAGCCTCATGGGCCGAGGTTTTGCCAAGGCGGATCAGGCGGGCGAGATCGGTTGCGTCGAGCTGCCAGAGTTGCATCGGGTACTCCCTTTGCGGCGTAGAGTCCGCCTTCGGCGACATTCGGTGGGGCTATGTAGAGCAAGTCTCGGAACTGCCAACCTAATAACCTGTTGCTCTTGGCGTTGCAAAGGCGAGCTCCGCGCTGGGCAGCCACTCAACTCCGCAAGACTTGATCCATATCAATGAAAATGAAAGCGATTGACGACAACATTGCAACGAAATGGCTATTCACGAGGAAGGTCATCGGCGATGGTTGGAACTCGCGTCTGCGTGATGTTGCTCTTTGCAATGTCACTAAGCATTGCCCAAGCCCAGATTCCTTTTGAGCCCCCAAGCCAGGAGGCAATCATGAAAGCGCGCATCTCGGAGATTGGCGATCCGAAGTTAAATCTCCCTGAAAGCAACACCGTGTTAGAGTCTCAATATAACCGAATAAATGATGAGATCGATAAATACTCTATTTATAGTCTTCAGGAGTCGCACG
Source organism: uncultured Acetobacteraceae bacterium (assembly GCA_903847525.1). Lineage (GTDB taxonomy): Bacteria > Pseudomonadota > Alphaproteobacteria > Acetobacterales > Acetobacteraceae > PALSA-911. The sequence goes on from CAINEA010000840.1 coordinate 12,409, forward strand.
TAGACGAGACGGTTTCTTCCATAACCAAGATTTTGACCGAATTGCAAAAACTCGCGCAAGAAATGTCTGCTATAGATTGCAAAACTCAATCAGCGGAATATCGAACACTAAGAGAAAGATTTTTAGATGTCGATAACAAATTGGGAAATCTCATGGGTTCCAGTTTATACCGTTTTCGCGATGTAGATATGAATGTGTTTGGCGAAATTTTTGAGAAGTCTCGGTATAAGCTTCAAAATGACCAAGATTCTGCTGCAGTTTGCTCGCAACTCAAGGGGCTTCTCACAAATCCTGCGACTATCACAAAAGTTTCCAATGCGTTAAACCAGCTCCAAGCAAGAGTGACAGAGAGTGCCAGAATTGTAAATAAAAACAAAGAAACAGCAAATTCATTGCTATCTCTTTTGAGGCAAAGGCGCGACGCTATCCAGGGAAAACTGGCTAGCCTCACACCTCAACAGCAAGTAACCAACCAGCTTCCTGTAATCATGCTAGTGATCGGTGGTTCGAGCGTGCTTACGATGATCATCGTACGGTTGTTTTCCGAACCTATCCAGATGGAGTGGGTCGCGTCGGGGCAGGTTATACAATTCGTTACAGTTATGATTTTACTTAGCGCTATCATGGCGCTTGGGCTATCGGGCATATTAAAAGAGAACACACTGGGAACCCTCCTAGGTGGGTTAGCCGGCTACATTCTCGCTCAGGGCGTCGGCCGAGCAGCCGCACGCGATGCCACGCGGCGCGCCGGTGGCGGCCACATGGCGACCGGCAATCAACTACATGTTTCGCAAACCCCGACGGGTCGGCACGTCACCCAGGATCGGCACCCGACACCGGAGACTAAACAAGCGATAACGGGCGAGCAATAAGACCAGAAATTTCGATTGATTAATTGTGCCTCATTCTGCAATCGTGTTTGGACATTTTTTCTATCAGCGAAAATCGACTTTCCGATCAAACTCTATCCTGTTTACGCACTTTTCTCAGCCAGTTTTCTTGACTGATCGTTGTCCCGCTCAAACATAAATATCGGCCAGCTTGAGCAACCGGTATGGCATGGGCGTGGTGCGGACGCCTGCCCA
>CAINEA010000841.1 GCA_903847525.1 uncultured Acetobacteraceae bacterium
GCCGCATCGCCGGGCACCGCGCCGCCGCTACTGATCACCCATTCCGATGGATGATGCGCCCACGGGCATCGGCGGAGGCTTCCGGCCTTTACGTTTTCTTCGCCAGCCGCGCCGCAGGATCGTCTTCGCCCCGCACACGCCCTTATGGCGGTGGGACGCCCGGAGCCGCGCATGGACGATCTGCTCGCCGATTTTCTCACCGAGACGAACGAGGGCCTGGTCGAACTCGATGTCGCGCTCGTCAGGCTTGAACGCACACCGGACGACCGGGACACGTTATCGCTGATCTTTCGCCTGGTACACACAATAAAGGGCACGTGCGGGTTCCTAGGCCTGCCGCGCCTGGAACGCGTGGCCCATGCCGGGGAAAATGTGCTCGATCGGGCGCGCGACGGGGCTTTGCGGCTGACGCCGGATCACGTCACCCTGGTGCTGGCAGGGCTCGACCGGATCAAAGCAATCCTCGCGGGACTGGCGGCAACAGGCGCGGAGCCTTCTGGCGACGACAGCGTTTTGATCGCCGAACTAAACGCCGCTGCCAGCGGTCCCGCTGCGTCGGCAACGGCAACGGCGCGGGCTGAGCGGCCCGAACCCATGGCAGAAGATCGTGATGTCGCGGCAAACAGAATCTCACCACCCGAAGTCACCATAGCCGAAGCGCAATTCCCAGAAGCCGTCGCGAACCATGTGGCCGACCCGGGAGTCGCGGTGCATGAAGGCGTCACCCCGGTGCAGACCATACGGGTAAGCGTGAATGTGCTGGAGGATCTGATGACCTTGGTCAGCGAGCTTGTGCTGACCCGCAACCAATTGCTGCAACTGGCCCGCACCCAGGGCAGTAGCGAATTCGCGGTGCCGTTGCAACGGCTGTCGCACATCACCTCGGATCTGCAGGAAGGGATCATGAAGACCCGCATGCAGCCGATCGGCAACGCCTGGAACAAGCTACCCAGGCTGGTGCGCGATCTGGCCCTCGACCTGGATAAGCAGATCGCATTGGTGCTGCACGGCGCCGAAACCGAACTCGATCGGCAAGTGCTGGAACTGATCAAGAACCCGCTGTCGCATATGGTGCGCAACAGTGGTGATCATGGGCTCGAGACCCCGTCCGAGCGCCGCGCGGCCGGCAAGCCGGAAACCGGCCATATCACCCTGAACGCCTACCACGAGGGCGGCCACATCCTTATCGAGATCTCCGATGACGGGCGTGGACTGTCGGTGGACCGGATCCGCGCCAAGGCGATCGCGCATGGCCTGGCCACGGAAGCCGAATTGGCCGGCATGGCGGACATCGAGATCCAGCGCTTCATTTTCCGCGCCGGCTTCTCCACCGCCGCCACCGTCACCGCCATTTCGGGCCGCGGCGTCGGCATGGATGTGGTGAAAACCAATATCGAGCGGATCGGCGGCAGCATCGACCTGAAGAGCACGCCGGGCGAAGGCACAGCCTTCACGATCAAGATCCCGCTCACCCTGGCGATCGTTTCGGCATTGATCGTGGAGGCCTGCGGAGAGCGCTTCGCCATTCCACAAATGAGCGTGGTGGAGCTGGTACGTGCCGGCAACGATGCCATGCGCCGCGATGGCGCCAACACAGCCCACACGGACGGCGGCAGCGTTATCGAACGGGTGAACGGCACGCCGGTGCTGCGCCTGCGCGACAGTCTTCTGCCGCTCGTCGGATTGAACGACCTGCTCCGCCTGGGGACCACCGATACCGTCCAGAAAAGCCTAGATCAGGCTTACATCGTTGTAATCCAGGTAGGCGCCAGTTTGCTCGGCATCATCGTCGACCGGGTGTTCGATACGGAAGAAATCGTGGTCAAGCCGGTGGCGCCAATCCTGCGCCATATTACCATGTTCGGGGGCAACACGATTCTTGGTGACGGATCGGTTATCATGATCCTGGACCCCGACGGTATCGCCCGTGCCACAGGCCTCGGCGCAGGCGGTGCGCACCGCAAGGCAGCCGCTCCCGTACTCGAAACCGGCCGCACCGCCGACAGGACCGCCATGCTACTGTTCCATGCCGGTGGCCCCCAGCCGATGGCGGTGCCGCTTGGCCTTGTGGCCCGGCTCGAGGCGATCGAGCAGGAACGGATCGAGAGCTCCCTCGGCGCGCTTGTAACCCAGTATCGTGGCAGCCTGATGAAGCTGGTGCCCCTGTCGGGGCAACGGCGGGAGGATCTGTCGCGCCAGCCGGTGCTGGTGTTCACGGATCGCGGACGCAGCCTGGGCCTGATGGTGGACGAGATCATCGACGTGGTCGAGGAAGAATTGAACATCGAACTCTCCGGCTTGCAGCCCGGGCTGCTCGGGACCGCAGTGATCGCCGGGCGAGCGACTTGTGTGATCGACACCGGGTACTGGCTTACCCAGGCCAGCCAGTATTGGTTCGATAGCACCCATGACCTGAAGACCGCTCACAAGGCACGCCTGCTGGTGGTGGAGGACAGCGATTTCTTCCGCCAGATGCTGGTCCCGAGCCTGGCCGCGCAGGGCTTCGATGTGACCGCCGCGTGCGATGCGGTCGAGGCGCTGACCCTGCGAGACAGTGGCGCGATGTTCGAGGCGATCATCTCCGACATAGAGATGCCGGGCATGGACGGCTGCGCCTTCGCCCGCGCCGTGCGCGAGGGCGGCGATTGGGCACATCTGCCAATGATCGCGCTATCCAGCCGGACGGAAGCCGCAGATATCGCCGCCGGGCGCGATGCCGGCTTCACCGACTATGTGGCCAAGCACCAGCGCGAGGCGTTGCTGATCAGTGTACGTGACTGCCTGGCAGAACCAATCAGGGTATGAACATGAATGTCAATACCATAGAGCGCCCGCCGCTCCGCGAGGCGAGGGACGGTGACGACGCCAAGCAGGTCTTCGTCACCCTCACGGTCGCAGATCAGCTTTGCGGAGTGCCGGTGCTCGCGGTGCGCGACATCCTGGGCGAGCAGGCGATCACGCGCATTCCGCTCGCTCCTGCCGAGATCGCCGGCAGCCTGAATTTGCGTGGCCGGATCGTTACCGCGATCGATCTGCGCCGGCGCCTTCAACTGCCGGAGGCCCCTGCCGGGGCGAAACGCATGTCGGTGGTGGCCGAGCAGGGCGGCGAGCTCTATGCCTTGCTGGTGGACGATGTTGCCGAAGTCATGAGCCTGCCGGCGAGTGATTTTGAAGGAAATCCGCCGACCATGCCCGCCGCCTGGGCGATCTACTGCACCGGCATCTACCGTCTGCGGGGCAGATTGCTGGCGGTGCTGGATGTCGCCCGGCTCCTGAAACTGGAAGGCTAGGCGTGCGATGGCACATACCTGCCTGGTGGTGGACGATAGCCGGACGGTCCGCCGGATCGCGCGGCGCATGCTGGAAGCCAACGGTTTCACGGTGATCGAGGCAGAAGACGGAGCCATTGCGCTAAGCTCTTGCCGCCAGACACTGCCCGACTGCGTGCTGCTGGACTGGAACATGCCGGTGATGAACGGCCTCGAATTCCTCAAGGCGTTGCGGATCAAATTCGGACCAGCCAGCCCGCCGGTGGTGTTCTGCACGACGGAGAACGACATGTCCTTCATCGAACGGGCGATCGAAAGCGGCGCGCAGGAATTCATTATGAAACCGTTCGACGAGGAGCTCCTCATCGGCAAGTTCTCCCGGGTTGGGTTGCTTTGACGGCCATACCACTTCTGCAATCTTTGTCCCGGCCCGCAAATGCTACCGTTCGGGTAATGATCTGCGACGATTCCGCGGTGATCCGCGAAGCACTCGCCCGCATGCTGGAAAGCGATCCGGCCATTCGAATTGTCGCGCGCATTGCCAACGGAATGCTGGCGATCGACGAACTGGCACGCCAGCAGGCATTGTTCACGCTGTTGCAGGCCCTCGGCGGAGACCTGCGCTTACCGGTGGTGCTGACCCAGCACATGCCGGTCAGCTTCACCCCGATCCTGGCAGCGCATATAGGCAAGCTCGGCGGCATGCCGTGCACCGAAGCGGTGGATGGCGAGCCCCTGCTGCCGGGCCGCATTTATCTGGCGCCGGGCAACCATCATCTGCTGGTGCGAAACCACGGCAGCGTTCTGCATACGGAATTGACCAGCGATCCGCCGGGGAATTTCTGTCGCCCGTCCGTTGACCCGATGCTGAAAAGTGCGGCGCAAGCCTGCGCCGGCCGGGTTCTGGTCGCCATGCTCACCGGCATGGGGCATGACGGGCTCGCGGGCACCCGCGCGGTGATCGAGAAAGGCGGCTCGGCAATCGCGCAGGATGAAGCCAGTTCCGTCGTCTGGGGCATGCCCGGCGCGGTCGCACAGGCAGGGCTTTGCCACGCCATACTGCCATTGACCGCAATGGCCCCGAAGCTATTGCAGCTATTGCGGACAGCCCGCGCATGAGCGTGGGCCTGAGCGTGACCGACATCACTACTTTTCAGGTCTTCGCCACGCTGCTGAAGGCCCGATCGGGCCTGTCGATCGGTCCGGAAAAGCAATATCTTCTGGAGAGCCGGCTGGCGCCGATCCTGAAGCAGGAAGGTCTGTCCGATCTGCCCGCCCTGGCCCAACAACTGCGCAGCGGGGCACAAACGGTACTGAGCCGCCAGGTGGTCGAGGCAATGACCACAAACGAAAGCTTCTTCTTCCGCGACGACAAGCCGTTCGCACATGTGCGTAACCACATGCTGGAGAAACTGCACGCCGCCCGTCCGCTAGGCGCAAGGCTGCGCATCTGGTCGGCCGCGGCATCTTCGGGGCAGGAAGCTTATTCATTGGCGATGATCCTGGCTGACCAGCGGCTTCTGCTGGGCAATCGCAGTGTCGAGATTCTCGGCACCGATATCGCTTGCGACCAGCTCGCCCGCGCGCGCGACGGTCGCTATACGCAGTTCGAAGTGCAGCGCGGTCTGCCGATGCAGATGCTGGTGAAATATTTCACCAAGGACGCGGCCGGCTGGCGGGTGAAAGACCAGATCCGGACCATGGTGGAATTTCGCGAGGGCAACCTACTCGGCAACCTGCGGCCGCTGGGCGTGTTCGACATCGTGTTCTGCCGCAACGTGCTGATCTATTTCGATCCGCCGACCAAGGCCCGGGTGCTGGAAGCGATCGCCCGCCAGATGGCTCAGGATGGCGTGCTGTATCTGGGCGGCTCGGAAACCACCTTGGGGGTGACAAACCGGTTCGTCCCGCTCAACGGTGAACGTGGCGTCTATGGTCTGGCCTGAGAACCGGACAATCGTCCGCGCGATTATCTCGTTGTTAGTTCAATCCCCCGCGCGCCGCTACCGGCCATAGACACTCGACTCTGCCGCCCCGCACACCGACATACCAGTCGAATCGGTCCACCGTCGGATCGCAATGGCCTGGGATCAGCCGCAACTTTTCGCCCAGCTTCACGGCAGATGTTTCCGGGCCGTATTCCAGCTTGCCATGCTCGTCGGAGGCGGAGACGTAGCGTATGTCCGGACGCTGCCAGAGCGTTGGCATGCCGCTGTCGATCGACACCGCCTTGTGCCCGGCATCCAGCACCGCGAGACCATGTCGAGGGGCGCTCATCACCGTTGCCAGCACGAATAAAGAATGCCGAAATGTCGAAACCGGGGAGCCTCCGGCATCGAGGTTGCGGGCGTAGTCGGCATCCATGAAGGCATAGCTGCCGGCCTGGATTTCCGTATAGACGCCGGAAGACGCCTCGATCTCGAACGTGCCGGTGCCACCGCCGCCGACAATGGGGCAGGCAAGCCCCTGTTGACGCAGTTGCTCCACCGTGCGCCGCGATCCGTCGATGGCGTGGTCGATCAACTTCCTGCGTTCCTCAACACCGCGCCGGTGCTGGGCACTGCCCTGATAGGCCTGCAGGCCGCCGAATATCAGATGTTTGGAGGCGGCGATCTGTTTGGCCAGTGTCACCGCCTCGGGCCCCGGCTGCACGCCACATCGGGAGGCGCCGATATCAATTTCGACCAGCACGGAAATCCGCGCCCCGGCCGCCTCGGCCGCCGCCTCGATCGCGACGATCTGGGCCGGATCGTCCACGCACACCGCCACCTTGGCGATCCGTGCCAGCGCCACCAACCGGGCCAGTTTGGCACCACCGACAACCTCGTTGGAAACTAGGATGTCCTTAACCCCGCCCCAGGCCAGGATCTCGGCCTCCGCAACCTTCTGCACGCATTGCCCGACCGCACCACGGGCGATCTGCTGCAAGGCGATTATCGGGGATTTATGGGTCTTGGCATGTGCACGGAGTTTGGCACCGGTCGGCGCCAGCAAGGCCGCCATACGGTCGAGATTGTATTCAAAGGCATCCAGGTCGATCACCAGGGCCGGTGTATCGATCTCGTCCTCGCGCATGCCCGGCTGGGCGGGGGGGATTGCAGCATGGGATCATCCTATTTGGCGAAAGCCGCACTCTCACCCTCGCCGCCCGGAACGGCAAGTCACCTCGAGGGTCAACCCGCCCCGCCATTCACGTCGATCGTTGCGCAAGTGACGAAACTGGCCGCATCGGAGACGAGGAAATCCACCACCGAGGCAATCTCCTCCGGCTCGCCGGCCCGGCGCAGCGCGCTCTCGGTCGCACGTTGCTTGGCATAGGCGGGCACGCGTGCCCCCATCGCGGTATTTATCAAACCCGGTGCGATGGCGTTGACCCGGATCTTGTGCTTACCGAGCGCGCGGCCGAGAGACTTGGTCATGTTAATCACGGCGGCCTTGGAAGCGCCATACTCGACGATCTGGCTGCCACGCTGGCCGGCAGAGGAGGCGGTGGAAACGATCGACCCGCCCTGGCCTTCGGCGATCAGCCGCTTGGCCACCCATTGCGTGGCGAAGAACGGCGCCTTGACGTTCACGTCCATGGTCTCGTCGAACTGTTCGGGCGGTACATCCAGATAATCGGTCTCGGGGTGAAACACGCCGGCATTGTTGAACAGCACGCGAATCAGCCCATGCTCCTGCTCAATCTTTTCCAGCACCGCTCGAAGCCGCGCGAGATCGGTCAGGTCGCACTGGTAATGGGGCCAGTTGCCGATACCGTCGGCACCGATATCGACGCCGACCACGAGATAGCCCGACTGCGCCAGCCTGGTACAACTGGCGGCACCAATACGCCCATTGGCACCGGTAATGACAGCGACTTGCTTCATTCGGTTGGTCTCCCCCATGTCGCCGCATTCTTGGGTGCCGCGGCGCGTTCGTTGAGGGAAAGCTTGGCCAGTTTTGCGGCTTCCCGCAACAGGCCCACGGTACGCCCGCCGGAACAATGGCCAAGAAAAAGGGGCCTCACGGCCCCTCTCCAGTCTTTCAGACCCGTCCTCTTGCGTCAGACGTAATGCTCGGCCAGCGGCAGGAAGCCATTGAAGCGCTGGGCCGCGTAAGTCGTGACATAGGCACCGGCGTCGAGAACCTCGACCTTGTCGCCGCAAGACAGCGCCAGCGGCATCCGGTAATTGCTTTTCTCATACAGTATATCGGCGCCATCGCAAGTGGGGCCGGCGATCGCCACCGGACCCGTCGCCATGCCGTCATGCGGCGTGGCGATGCGATATTTGATCGCCTCGCCTTCGGTTTCCGCCAGGCCACCGAAGCGGCCGATATCCAGATACACCCAGCGCACCGGGTCGTCCTTGCCCTTGCGGCAAACCAGCACCACCTCCGCCTGCACCAGCCCGGCATTGCCGACGATGAACCGGCCCGGCTCGATCAGCATTTCCGGCAGCGCGTTGCCGAAATGCTTGGTCATCGCACCCATGATCGCATCGCCAAAACGGTCGATCTCCGGCACTTCGCTGCTGTAGCGAACGGGAAAACCGCCGCCCAAATTGACCATGCGCAAATTCACTCCGGCCTCTTTCAGGTCGGTGAACAGCATGCCCACCTTGCCGATGGCGGCTTCGTAGGAGCTGGTCGTCGTCTGCTGGCTGCCGACATGGAAGGACAGGCCGAACGGGTCGAGCCCTATCCGGCCGGCGCGGATCATCAGGTCGCGCGCGGTTTCCACCGTCGTGCCGAATTTGCGCGACAGCGGCCAATCCGCACCCTCGTTTTCCACCAGCAGGCGGCAATAGACACGGGAGCCAGGCGCGTGCGCCGCCAGCTTTTCCAACTCCTCGGCGCTATCGAACGCGAACAGCGACACACCGGCGGCATAGGCGCGCTGGATCGCCGAGACTTTCTTGATCGTGTTGCCGAAGCTGATCCAGTCCGGCTGCGCACCGGCCGCGAGGCAGAACTCAATTTCCTCAATGCCGGCGGCATCGAAGCAACTGCCGAGTTTCACCAACCGCTGAAGGATCGGCGGGGCGGGATTCGCCTTAACGGCATAGTAGATCTGCGCAATCGGCAGCGCCTGCTTCATCGCGCGGAAATTCTCTTCCACACGGTCGACATCCAAGACCAGGCACGGCGTTGCCGGTTGCCGGTCACGAAGAAACTGGGCGATCTTTGGGGTCATCGCACCTTGCCTCCCTCTATAGACGCTCATCTGTCACTTCGATGAGCGTGATTAACGAAACGGTCGAACGAACCAGCGACAAACTAGGTTGCCAGAACGCTTGACGTCGTTGCGTAACCACGAGGGCCAGAGGCACGTGCGTTGCTGCGTGCCATTCTGATAGGACCCCTTATCCTGCAACGCAAGTGGTTTTGGTCGCGCGGGGGACCGGTGGCACGAAATTCTGCCCTGCCCCCACGGCATGCCAATTCCGCTGGCAAAAGCGATCCGGCAGCCCACTGCTTTGTGCTTGAATCTCAATTGCCCACCGAGACTTACGCTATAAGCGCCCGACCGAGGCGATCGTGCCCTTGGATATCCTGATGACGCAGCGTGGGAACATGGTTCAGCCCGCCAAACTCCAGCCGCGATGTTCCGACGAGCCCCGGCCGGGTTTCGGATCGATCTGGCTGCGTGCCGTGATCAGCGGCACCGCGCGCGGGATGATTTCGGACCGGGTCTCGCTCGCCGCCGCCGGGTGCGCGTTTTACGCCACTTTGGCGCTGTTCCCGGCCATCGCAACGCTGGTGTTCATCTATGGCTTGGTTTTCGATCCCCGCACGGTGGAGCCGCAACTGGAGGTGCTGCGAGAGTTTCTGCCGGACGCCGCATTCCACCTGATTTCCGACCGCGTACACACCTTGGTCACCCACCCGCATGGGTCGCTCGGCCTGGGACTGTTCCTGAGCACAGCGATCGCCTTCTGGTCGGCTGCAACAGGGACCAAATCGATCTTTTCCGCGCTGAACATCGCCTATGACATGGAGGAACGCCGCGGCATCCTGAAATTTCAGGTCATCGCGCTGACCATGACCCTCTGCGCCATCCTGGTGGCGATCCTGGCGATCGTCGCCCTGGTTTTCCTACCGGTCGTGATCGACTTTCTGGGCCTGGAAGCACACCAGGCGGCACTGATCGATGCCGGCGGGCTGTTCGTGATGCTGCTATTCGTCATGGTTACGCTCAGGATGCTGTACCGCTTCGGTCCCAGCCGCCTCGACGAGAAGGGCGCAGAAATCCCCCACCGGATCGGTCCCGGCGCGCTGATGGCAACGCTGGTATGGTTGGTCGCCTCAGTGGCGATTTCTTACTACGTCGCCCATTTGGGACGGTTCGATGTGACCTATGGATCACTCAGCGCCGTGATAGGATTGATGATGTGGTTCTATGTCACCGCGTATGCCGTGCTACTCGGTGCCGAATTCAACGCCGTGCTGGGCCGTCTGGCCCGGCCACCGCAGACGGAACCGCCGGAATAGTCTGGAATGGGATTTGTTCAGATGGCCGCCGGCTGCAGGACCGGGAACAACTTTGCCAGCGCTTCAGCGATGTCGGACTTGCGAACCGGCTTCGTCAGATAGCCGGTCATACCCGCGGCGGACGCACGTTCACGGTCCGACCCCATAGCATTCGCCGAAAGGCCGAGTATCGGCAACTCCAGATACCGTCCACCCAGCGCGCGAATGCGGCGAGCCGCTTCGAGTCCGTTCATCTCCGGCATCTCGACGTCCATCATCACGACGTCGAATTTGTGTTGCTGAACAACGGCCAGCGCCTCGGCGCCGGTACCGACAACAGAGACCTTATGGCCAAGCGCCTCGATCATGGCGCGCGACACGAACAGGCTGGTGGCGGTATCGTCTGCAATGAGTATGTCGAGGTGGCGCGTGGACACGGCATCATCGGCGATCCCGTTATGCTCGGCGGCCTTACTGGCGGCGGGAACACCTTTTGCCACGGCCATTGGCAATTCAAACCAGAACGTGCTGCCGACGCCGGCCTCCCCGTCCACGCCGATGACGCCGCCCATCAGTTCGACGAGACGCTTGGAGATGGCCAGCCCGAGGCCGGTACCGCTCTGTTTTTCGGCAACCCGTTGGTCGCCCTGCTCGAACGGCTTGAAAAGCCGTTCGGCCATCGCCGGCGTCACGCCGGGTCCGGTGTCGGCGACCGCGAATCGCAAGCGAAGCGGGGCCTCCGGCGCGATCACCGGGGAACGCGACACACTCAGGCGAACGCTGCCGTGCTTCGTGAATTTCACGGCATTGCCGAGCAGATTGAAGAGCACCTGATTGAGCCGCCCAGCATCGCCGGCAACGAATTCCGGCACGTCATCGGCGATTTCCGCCGTGATCGCCAGGCCGGCCCCACCCGGCAGGCTACGCGCCAGTTCAAGGGCGGAGCCGATCGCGACGCGTATCTCCAGCGGGGCGATGTTAAGCTCATCATGGCCCGCCTCCAGACGCGAAAAATCGAGAATGCTGTTGATGATGTGTAACTGCCCAGGTAGTCGATCGCTGATCGACGGTTGACACGCGAGTCGCGGCATGAGTCAAGCTTCCCATGTCGTTGCCGCCGCCCGA
>CAINEA010000842.1 GCA_903847525.1 uncultured Acetobacteraceae bacterium
GTCGTCGCCTGGCGAAGGATTTCGAAAATCGAACCCGAGCCGCTCTGAGTTTCCTGAAACTTGCATCCATCCGTTTAATGATGCGAAAGATATGTAATCGTTGAAAAACTTTCCGGACGGACTCTGAGACGCGCGAAAGCCTGAGACGCGCGAAAGCCTGAGATTCATGAAAGCCTGCTGGGGCGCGGATTGTCATTTGCCGCCGGACGGTCATGCTTGGCCGGAAAAGCGGAGATTTCGAGCATGACGGAACGGTTCACCATCGGCGATGCCCCCAAGCGGCGGGAGGATGCGCGCTTCGTGACCGGCCAGGGTCGCTATCTCGATGACCTGCGCTTCGACAATATGAGCCAAGCCGTGCTGCTCCGGTCTCCGCATGCCCATGCGCGGATCGACGGTATCGACGTCTCGGGGGCGCTGGCAGCACCGGGTGTGCTGGCGGTGCTGACGGCAGTGGACGTGACTTCGGATGGGCTGCATCCGCTGCGCCCGACGGTGGAGGCGAATGTGCAGACCGGGGAGCCGTTCGCATTTCTGCCGCAGCCGTTGCTGGCGATGGGCAAGGTGCGCTTTGCCGGCGAGCCGGTGGTGCTGGTGGTGGCAGAAACGCGCGCCCAGGCGATGGATGCGGCCGAGCTTGTGCAGATCGACTATGCCGCGCTACCGGCGGTGACCGATGCCGATGCCGCCCGTGCCGCCGGCGCGCCGGAACTGGCGGCGGAGGTGCCGGGCAATGTCTGCCTGAACTGGCGCACGGGAAACATCGAAGCCGCGGAGGCGGCGTTCGCCGCAGCGGCGCATGTCGTGCGGCTGAGGCTGGACAATCATCGTATTGTTACCAATCCGATGGAGCCGCGCGGGCTGGTGGGGCTGTACGATCCAGGGGAGGATCGTTACACGGCCTATGTCTCCAGCCAGAACATCCATATCAATCGCGACAACATTGCCAAGGCGCTCGGACTGCTGCCGTCAGCGGTGCGGTTTATCGCTCCGGATGTGGGCGGTGGCTTCGGGGCGAAGAATTTCATCTATGCCGAACAGGCCTTGATGCTGTGGGCAGCCAGGCGGGTCGGGCGTCCGGTGAAGTGGATCGCCAGCCGCAGCGAGGTGTTCCTGTCCGATCACCAGGCGCGCGATCATCGGGCGGATGCCGCGCTGGCGCTGGACGCGAGCGGGAAATTCCTGGCGTTGCGGGTGGAGAGTGTCGCCAATATCGGCGCCTATATGGCCGGCGGTGCCGGGGGGGTACAGACATTTCAGTATGTGCATCTGCCGGGAACGATCTACGCCCTTCCGGCCATCGACCTGACGATCGCGGCGGTGGTGACCAATACCGCGCCGATCGGGGTGACCAGGGGTCCCGGCTTTGCCGAGACGGTCAACATCATCGAGCGCCTGATCGACGCGGCAGCGCGGCAGGGCGGGTTTGACCGTGCAGAGCTGCGGCGAATGAACATGGTGCCGGCTTCGGCCATGCCGATGACCAACGCCTTTGGGCAGAAGGTGGACAGCGGCGATTTCCGCGGCACCTTCGATCTGGCGCTGACGCAAGCGGATGTGGCCGGGTTTCCGGCGCGGCGCGCGGCGAGCGAGGCACGCGGGAAACTGAGAGGCTTGGGCTTTGCCTATCACATCAAGGCGACCGGCGGGTCGCCGCACGAGAACGTGGATATCCGGTTTGAGACAGATGGAACCGTGTCCCTGATCACCGGCACGCAGACGATCGGCCAGGGGCATGAAACCACGTTTCCGCAAATTCTGGCCGAGCGTCTGGGTGTGCCGAACGCGCTGATCCAGCTGTGCCAGGGCGATACCGATCTGATCGTCGCCGGCGGCGGGCATGGCAGTTCGCGTGCCACCTATATGGGCGGCACGGCGATCTGGCGGGCGTCGGACGAGATCATCGAAAAGGGCAAGCGTTGGGCGGCACAGGTTCTGGAGGCGTCGGAGATGGATATCTGGTTCATGGACGGCCGCTTCGTTGTCGTGGGCACCGACCGGTCGATCGGATTGCTGGAATTGGCGCCGATCGCACGCGAGGCCGGCGCGCCGCTGGATACGTTCCATGCCTGGACGCGCGAGGCGATGACGTTTCCGAACGGCACCCATGTGGTGGAAGTGGAGATCGACCGGGAGACCGGCGTGGTCGACCTGGTGCGCTATTCGGGGGTGGATGATTATGGCGTGATGGTGAACCCGATGATCGTTGCGGGACAGGCGCACGGGGCGATCGCGCAGGGGATTGGGCAGGCGTTGCTCGAACACGCGGCGTACGATCCGGAATCGGGGCAGCTGCTCGCGGGGAGTTTCATGGACTACGCCATGCCGCGCGCCGGCAACCTGCCGGCGTTTGAACTGGGCTTCCATCCGACACGCTGCACGACCAATCCGCTGGGCGTGAAGGGCGCGGGGGAGGCCGGCGCGATCGCCGCGCCGCCGGCGATCGCCAATGCGATCGAGGATGCGCTGGCACCGCTGGGGGTCGGCGGGCTGGAGCATCCATCGTTCGGCGGCCCGGCCAGCGCAGCGCGGCTATGGGATTTGCTGCAACGGCGGATTTAGGTTTTCCGCCAGCCGCAAACGCATGGATTGACAGTTCGCCTCGCGCGACCTGGAATAGTGGATCGGGAAGTAACTGAAGCCAGGAACGCAACATGTCGAGCGCCACCACCAAAGCGCCTGCTACGAGGGTCCAGAATCCGAACGCCTACGCGGTGCGCGTCGCGTTCGATCCGCTGCGGCCCACGGACAAGCCGCAGGAATTCTATGAAGACATCAAGCAGAAATTCGCCGAGGCGCGGGATCTGCGGCTCGCCTACCGCCCCGAGGGCCAGGCGCAATATACCTCCGAGCTGACCGGAGAACTGGCGAAATACGAGGTCGATCCGTGGGTTGAGACGATCATCGAGCGTGAGCCGATCAACGATACGGTGGAATGCCTGTTCATCGGCGGCGGCTTTTCCGCCCTGCTGACGGCGGCGCGGCTGCGCGAAAAAGGCGTCGAGAGCATCCGGATCGTCGAACGGGGCGGCGATGTCGGGGGCACCTGGTACTGGAACCGCTATCCCGGGGCAGCCTGCGACGTGTCGGCCTATGACTACCTGCCGTTGCTCGACGAGTTGGGCTATGTGCCGGAGAGCTACTTCGCCAAGGGGCCGGAGATCTTTGCGCATTGCCAGGCGATCGCGCGGAAATACAATTTGTATGAGTTGGCGGTGTTCCAGACCACCATCACGTCGACGGTGTGGGACGAGAAGGCGAAGCTGTGGCGGGTCAGCACCGACCGGGGCGACACGCTGTCGGCGCGGTTCGTGATCTGCGCCAACGGTACGCTGTCCAAGCCGAAGCTGTCGAAGATCGACGGCATGGAGACCTTCAAGGGCCATTCGTTCCACACATCGCGGTTCGATTACGCCTACACCAAGCCCGACCTGTCCGGGCTGAAGGACAAGGTGGTCGGCATCATCGGCACCGGGGCGTCCGCGGTGCAGATCATTCCGCGCGTCGGCCGGGCGGCGAAGGAGCTGTACGTGTTCCAGCGCACGCCGTCGGCCATCGACATCCGTGACGATATCCCGACAGATCCGGAATGGGCGGCAGCGTTGAAGCCGGGCTGGCAGAAGGAGCGCCTGGAGCGGCATCGTCAGGGGCCGGCGCTGACAGAGGAGCAGAAGCGCGATCTGGCCAATCTGCCGCGGGAGGAGAAGATCCGGCGCCAGGAAAACCAGAACATCGA
>CAINEA010000843.1 GCA_903847525.1 uncultured Acetobacteraceae bacterium
GCGCAGCAGGAACTGACGGAACCCAAGCACCGATTTGATGATCCCGAAAACCGGTTCGGGGGTCTGCTTGCGCAAGGCGTAGAGCTTCTTGCCCTCGGTCGTTTTCAGGCGATAGGCCATCTTGTCGAGCGGCGTCGCCGGTTCCGCCGGCGGCTCCGGCTGGTCTTTTGGGAAACGTTCGTCGAGCGAGGGATGATGCGCCTCGCGGCCCATCGCAATGATCGGATCGATCCCAGCCGCGGCGCTGGCATTCACGTTGGCCTGGCTGAAATACCCGCTGTCCGCCAGCAATTCGTCAACCTTGCCGAGTGCGTCGGGAAGATCCGCGATCTTGTTCAGCATCGGCTCCACCTGCTGCTTGTCGTTCGGCGCCTGCGTCACTTCCGCCGCGATCACCAGCATGCTTCCCGTCGCAACCACCGCCTGTGCGTTGTAGCACTGGTCAAACCCACCGCCAGCGACAGGCATGATACGCGATTCTTCGTCCGTCAGATTGACCTGATCGGTTGGCCGGGGCCCCTCGACTGGCGGCGCGGGCGGCTTGCCGCGGGGCTTGTTCCCTGTCACCGCCTGCTTGGCGCCCCGCGCTGCCAGCCGGGCTTCATGGTCGGCTTGTTCGCGCGCGAACCGCTCCATCGCCCGCGCCTCGATGATCGCCTTGGCTCGAGCGATTTCGGCCAGCCGCGTCTCGCGCAGCGCCAACTCCTCGGGGATGGACATGCCGTCTGGCGCGCAGGCCTGGTCCGCCGCCTCGGCCTTGGCCATCAGCTCGGCGACTTCGCCCTGCAATTGCGCTTCGATCTTGCCCGCATGCTCGTACGATAGCGCGCTATGACGACTGGCGTTGGCGTGGATCTTCGTACCATCCAGCGCCACCGTGCCCATTTGCAGGACCCCCATTTCGCGCGCCACGCCCAGAACCTGCACGAACAGAGTCTGGATCTGCTTGAGAAAACGCTTGCGAAACGCGGCGATCGTGTCGTGATCGGGATGGTCGTTGGCGGCGATGTAGCGGAACGCCACCGAATCGTAGGTCGCCCGCTCCAGCTTGCGGCTCGAGAAGACGCCGGTGGCATAACCGTAAACGATCAAGCCGAGCAGAACGCGGGGGTGATAGGACGCATCGCCGGAGCCGCGATAGGCCCCAGTGATCGCCCGCAAGTCCAGTCCGGCAATCACTTCGACCACGAACCGGGCCAAGTGCCGTTCGGGCAGCCACTCATTGACTGACGGCGGCAGCAGAAAGTCGGTATCACGGTCGATGGGGCGGAAGTTGGGCATGCGCGGGATGTTCGGACTGGGAGAAAGCGAAGCGGCGCTCCGATTCTACCGGACGTTTCCGCGTCGCGTTAAGTCCGACACGCGGCTAGCTTCGTGGCTTAGCCATGACGCTGGGGCACCAGTGTGGCAGGAATCCCGACCAAGCGTCGTCATGGCGACGCGTAACTTAGAAGAAGCGGCTTTGCCAGCCGACCGGATCATTGTCATGCGCCCGAACCTGACAGGCCGTCAGATCTGAAGGACGCAAGCTGGGCACCGGCCATGCCTCTCCGATTACCCGTTCGCAGCTTTCTCCGCCGCTGTTCGCACGGTGGCCGCGAACAGTGTGGGGATGGCAGAGAAAAGCGAACGGGATGTCGGGCAGCTACCGCTTGCGCTGGATGCGGGGCAAGGGACCCCGCTTTGCGGTCGCCACGGTCCCCCGATGGTGCACACGCGATGGGAGCCCGTTGGCGCCCTTGCCCCGCATCCGCTTCGCGGTCGGCGAATCGCATGAGGGCGAGGTGAAGAGGATGATGGCGAAAGCCGATCCCACACCCGTCCACCG
Source organism: uncultured Acetobacteraceae bacterium (assembly GCA_903847525.1). GTDB lineage: Bacteria > Pseudomonadota > Alphaproteobacteria > Acetobacterales > Acetobacteraceae > PALSA-911. The sequence goes on from CAINEA010000843.1 coordinate 1,829, forward strand.
CGATCAGGAGCATGATCCGATGACCGGGCAGGATGCCGAACTCGAACTGTTCAGAAACGGGGTGAATTGCGCAACACTGCTGGAGCGGCTGGCACCGGCGTGGCGCCTCGATCGCAAGGGGAGCACCCGCCGCGCCCTGAAATACCGCAGGGGTGCGGGCGAGGTTGTCATCGTCAACCATGACGGCCGCGGCTGGTGGGATCCGCTGAGCCAGGCCAAGGGAGACATCTTTGATCTCGTTCAGTTCCTCGATCCCGGCGTGAACTTCGGACGGGTGCGCCAGATCCTGCGCCCCTTCGTGGGGATCGCCCCAACTTTCCCGGAAACCCTGCGAGCAAACAAACAAGACGCGCCCGATCTGCCCCTGGCGGAACGGTGGAACGCCCGTCCGCGGCTGCGGACCGGCTCGCCCGCCTGGCGATATCTGGCCGAGGAACGACGCCTGCCGCCCACGATCCTTCTCTTGGCCAAGGCCGCCGATATCATACGGGAAGGACCCTACGGGAGCGGCTGGTTCGCGCACCGCGGCGAGGCGGAATGCGTCACCCATATCGAGATCCGGGGGTCTGACTTCAAAGGCTCGGTCCGGGGCGGTAGCAAGACGTTGTTCCGTCTGGCGGGAGGCGCTCAAACTCCGATGCGGCTGGTAGTTACCGAGGGGCCGATTGACGCGCTGAGCCTGGCTGCGCTGGAGGGAGTGCGGACCGACACGGTCTACGTTGCGACTGGCGGTGGCATGGGCCCGGGTACACAGCAAGAAATCCTGCGCTTGCTGACGAGCCTGGCACCCCTGGCGGGCGCGATGCTGGTCAGCGCCGCCGACGCGAATTTGACCGGTGATCGGTATGCTATCCATCACCGAGAGTTGGCCGATGCAGCCGGCATCGCCTTCGAGCGGCTGCGTCCCACGGCCGGGGAAGACTGGAATGAAACAATCAAGCGGACGAGGATATCATGACACTGGATCGCGCCTGGATTCTGCTGCCGTCCGGGCGACGCCTCGATCTGTTGGCGCCAGACCCATCTTCCTGGACCGACAGCGACCTAGCGATCGGCCTGTCTCGCACCTATCGCTGGGCCGGATATTCGGCCTGGGATTTGCCCCTTTCCGTCGCTCAGCACAGCCTGACCGTGTTGGCGCTATGCAGGACGGCGCCAGGGCCCAAGCTTTCCGCTGTCGAAGCCATGCGCGAGTTGTTGCACGACGCTGTCGAGGCTCTGCTGGGCGGGTGGGACCCGATTACTCCCCTGAAACCGTATCTCGGCGTTGGCTTTGCCCAACTTGTCGCACGCATTCAGGCGGCGATCGACACGCGGTACGCGCTGCCCGCCTGGACGACAGAAAGCTACGCCCGTCACAAGCACGCCGACCGCCTTGCCGCCGCCAGCGAGGCGTTCCACGTCGCTGGGTGGGGACTGGACGCCATGAAAGAACATCTGGGCATCACCCTGGTTCCCGAAACAGTTGACCCACTGCCGGCGCCGGAAGACATACGTCCCTGGGAGCCGTGGCCACCGAAAATCGCCGAGCAACGATTCCTGGCCGAACTTCTGTCTCTATCTGTGGCAGCACCGGGCTCGCCAGAACGGCCGGGAATAGACTGAGAAGCCCCGTGCGGTATCGGTCCTATCGATCGATATATCCCCGTCGGCGTTTCGACCGCATGATCTTGGTGAGAGCATTGAGGGCCGCACCAGGATCCGGGTGAGCGTCGAGCCGGCGCCGACCTTCTGTTCCAATCCGACCCCATTGCCGAACAAGCAATGCTCGTCCGAACAGGTCAGGCCAGATATCCATTCTGTAGTAACGCCACTCGTTCCGTTCCGGACGAATTCTCGCGAGCGACGCATGGTCCGGAAACAGCGGAAGCTGAACCGGTTGGTAGGTCGGTTGTCGGGTTCTGCTGATCGCCATCATGAGATTCTAACAGCCCATTTTAGATTGAACAGCACAATTCGCGCTGCCGATCGTTTCCGACGCAGGAAAGTGACCGGATCGAATCCATGATGCAGGGAAGGGGCCCGAAAGAAGAATTAAAATGTCGCTTGCGGGATCGCCGCGGCAAGGGTGCGTCACTTCGCTCCCGGTCTTGCCACCCCACGCCTGAGGCCCGCCGCACACTACGCGGCGGACTCTCTCCGCGCGGGGACCCCGGCTGCACCCGCCCTTGACCCAGCGCTCCTGAAGCGACCGCCGGGTTAGGTCTTCGAGGAAAAGACTCAGAAGGAGAACGGCGAATGAAAATAATCGGGAAAGTTACAAAAACCGTGATGGGAGCAGGGCTTCTGGCGTTGGCGGTGTACCTCATCCTGGCGATCGCGGGGTTCGTTTCCGACAGCGACAGTGTCGTTCCGCTTCGCGCGATACGTGAGGCCCGGAGATGAGCGTCATCGTATTGGACCGAACGGACGAGCTGATTGGTCGTGCGCTGCAGACCGAAGGCGGTCACCTCTCGATCGGCTGCGGCGGGTTCGCCTTGCATTTCGATCGGGGTGCAACCCTTAGCGGCTATGATTGCGATCCGATCAAGGTCACTTGCATCGCGCGCGGACTTCCCGTGATCGGCAGCCGCAAGGTGGCGTTCGACGCTGTGTTCCAGCTTTCGGTGCGCGGCCCGCTGATCGCGGTCGGGTACACACCAGACCTGGCTCCGCGACACGTATTCACCGGCGCGCCCTTGCAGGTCATGGCGGAGTCCTACCGAGCGGCTGGTGCCGAGGTCTTCAGCCTGTCGTCTTGTTCACCCTGAACCTACCCACGCCTTCCAACCCATCGCAGACCGACGTCTGCGCCGCGAACGACGGCGTGAACGGCAAACAACGAGAATAGATCTATGACTGTTTTACCAGACTTCGCCGCTTACGAAGCCAAATTGGCAGTGATGGCCGCGCTGCACGCGGAAATCCTGCCATTGAACAAGGCCGCTTTGTTCGACGCGCTCCAGGCAGGAGGCGTTCATCTCGTCGTTGTCAGTTTCGATGGATGTGGAGATTCCGGACAGATTGAAAGTGTGATGGCATTCACCCCGGACAATTCGGAGATGGCTCTGCCGGCGGCGATGATCGAACTGCGCGACATCGTCTTCAGCGACCTCAGCATCTCCAGCGACCAGCGGACGATCCGAGAGATCGTGGAAGTGATGGCCTACGACCTGCTGCGGCAAACCCATGATGGCTGGGAAAACAGCGACGGCGCCTTTGGGGAGTTCACCTTCAATGTCGCCGAGTGCTCGATCACGCTCGATTACAATGAGCGCTACACCAGTCCATCAATCATCAGCATGAATTCTGAGGAGGACGACATGGCGCACAGCTACCACCACGCGGTCTCCTCCGCCCGGAAATGGGGAGGCACCCCGAACGACTATCTCGTGGTGCACAACCTGCTTGACTCGTCGAAGGTGATACTGGCCGATTTCCGCCACCGTGCACTTTTCCACCACGCCCAAGGGTGCTGGCTGGTGGAGGCCATTCTCGGGCCAATCATTACCAACTCCGCCGGCCGCGTGGTGCCCGTTCGGATGATTGCCGAGCAGCACATCGCCGAGGACCTCGGCCGTATTCCATCCTTTGCAGACTGGGTGCGCTGCATCCGGCTGGAGCCGTGGATGGGACGGGTCGACCGTAGGCCGACCGACGACACGGGTACGCTACCGGCAAAACCTGATCCCGCATCACCTTTTGTAACGGATGATGCGCGCCATCGGGCTTTTGGTGCGGGAATTGCGCAGCATCCAGGATGAGGGGACTGGAACTGCCATCCAGTAAGCGGCAGCGCCTCGAGGCTATACTTGGCGTGCCGGCCCCACCGCTCCTAATATGCAGGCCGTCGCCAATCTGATCGCCAATGGCTCGCATTTTCGGACGGCGCCAGCCCAGCGCGGGTCATGGCAAGGCGCCGAGAACCAAACCGGCTGGGGGCGCACCGGGAGGACTCGTGCTGCCCATACTCGGCTTGTACTTCCCGACCGAAAATTCAGTTGCTCCGCAACGGTTCGGTCCCCTCGCTCAGCAACGCGAGGTATCGGTCATAGACAAAAGCACGGCCTCGTTGCCGTCCGGTCGTCTCTCGGACAATTCCCAGTTGCCGAAGATGGCTCAGTGAACTCGTGACGGTTGGCCGAGACAGGGTTAGCAGGTGTGCCGCCATCGGGATCGTAATGAGCGGTTTGGTCTGAAGCAACTGGTGAACCCGCAGGGCAGACGACGCTGGCCTGCCTAGCGCTTCGATGGATCGGCGATCGGCATCGAACAAGGCAAGGATGCGACGCGCTGCATCGGCCGCCAGGGTGGCGGTCTCCAGCACGCCGGTCAGAAAGAAGTCGAGCCAACGCTCCCAGTCGCCGGTGTCCCGCAGGGCCTGAAGCAGCTCGTAATAGGTCCCCCGGTTGGTCTTGAGGTAGAGGCTGAGGTAGAGCAACGGATCGCGCAGCACACCCTGCTCACACAAGAAAAGCGTGATGAGCAGCCGCCCCAGTCGTCCGTTGCCGTCGAGGAAGGGATGGATGGTCTCGAACTGGACGTGGGCAAGCCCGGCCTTCACCAGCACCGGAATTCCAGGCGTATCGGCATGAATGAAGCGCTCAGGATCGCCCATGCAGGTTGTGACCTGCTGGGGCGGCGTCGGTACAAACGCGGCATTTCCGGGCCGCGTCCCGCCGATCCAGTTCTGACTGCGGCGGAATTCTCCGGGGTCAAGTGCTTCGCCGCGGCCTCGGGCGAGCAGAATTCCGTGAATCTCGCGCAGCAGCCGCAATGAAAGTGGAAACCCGTCCTTAAGGCGGGCGAGCCCATGGTCCATGGCGGCGACGTAGTTCGAAACCTCGCGGACATCGTCCAGTGGAACGCCGGGCGCTTCCTCGGCTTCGAAGAGCAGCAGATCGGACAAGGAGGATTGGGTGCCCTCTATCTGGGAGGACAACACGGCTTCCTTGCGGACGTACATGTAAAGGAAGAGCGGCGTGGCTGGTAGGATCGATGCCAGCCCATCCAGGCGGCCGAGGGCCTGGTTGGCGCGATCGAGCAGGCTCTGAAACGGTGCGAGATCGATCGGCGGCACGGGCGGTAGCGGCGGCGGCACAAACGCACGCACATTTTCGCCGCCAACCGCGGTTATCTCATAATGGCCGAGGCGTGGAGACGGGGGGATAGGCTTCACCAATGAAGACATCCTTTCGTTGGTGTCATCGCTATGAAAGAATATATCAAAAAACCTTCATAAGATACTCTTTCGGGGACTGATGGCCAGAAGGTCGGTTCGGCCGGGAACGGCGGGCAACATATCAAAATCCCATCCCCATTTCGCATCCGACCTCGGCCTGGACGTCGATGCATTGATCTCCGGTGGGAGCCCTCGAGTACGAGCACGTTTCGCCACAATCGAAGGCGAGAGCATCTAACGGGCGCCCAGGGGCGCTCCGCCGCAGAGCAAATAGGGATGGAACGATGGGGTACCGCGCCGTGGCCGAACCGCCGCAAGGGTTTCGGCCTGTGGCCGCGCGCCAAAACCGGCGCGCCCTTGCCCCGGCCGGCCAGGCCGCGGGGCGGGGAGGGTGATCCGCAAACCCATGAGGGAAGGACACCCCGATGAGCCACAGAACACTTCATGCGCGCAGAGGTGATTACGCACCCCGCGACCACTACGCCGAGGTCACCAATCAGGTGATCGCCGCCCTTGAGGCCGGAACGCCGCCGTGGCGCAAGCCGTGGGACCCGGACAAGGCCGGCGGTCCCAGCATGCCGCGCAACGCGACGACCGGTGCCAGGTATCGCGGGATCAATGTCGTGACCCTGGGTATGTCGCCGCTCGCCTTTAACAGTGGTGATCCGCGTTGGGCGACCTACAAGCAGGCGGCCGATCGCGGCTGGCAGGTGAAGAAAGGCGAGCGCGGCACGACGGCCTATTTCTTCAAGCGGATCGAGGTGCACGATGCCGGGAAACCAGCCGACGATGAAGACTCAACGAAGCGGATCCCGCTGCTGCGCGCCTTCACGCTATTCCACGCCAGCCAGATCGAGGGCCTGCCGGACTTCACGCCGCCGACACTTGAGGACGCGCCATGGCGCGCACCGGAGGCGGCTGAAACGATCATCGCCAATAGCGGCGCCGTGGTGCGAATCGGTGGCGATCGCGCCTTCTACTCGCCTGGCACCGATCACATCCAGATGCCTCCGAAATACGCCTTCGCGACGGCCGGCGGATGGTGTTCGACCATCCTGCACGAGGCCGGTCACTGGAGTGGAGCGGGGTCTCGCCTGAACCGCGACCTGCGGAATTCCTTCGGTTCATTTTACTACGCCCGCGAAGAATTAAGGGCCTTATCCCTACGCGACGGAGGTGTCTCACCCGCGGCTTGGTGCCGCAATGAGCTTGCAGTCATCCTGCCACTTAACTAAGATGAATACTTATCCACTGCTTGGTTATGTTGTGGCGGCCTGTGAA
>CAINEA010000844.1 GCA_903847525.1 uncultured Acetobacteraceae bacterium
CGATCGCTTTTCACGCAGGGCGCCAATGACATGTGGCTCGGCCATCGCCAATTCCTCCTGAAACATCATGGATCGGGATGGTAATTAGCGCGGCCCTGGCTGCGAATGCCCGGTTAGTGGTGGCTGCTACATGATACCGGATCTTTACGTGTTTAGGAGCGCGCGCGGTGACCTCATAAAAATCCTCTGGCATGACGGTGTCGGCATATCACTTTATGCGAAAAGTCGGTTCACTTGGCCTTCGCCGGCTGACGGCGTGGTGGGGATATCCGCCGCGCAGCTGGGTTGTATGCTCGATGGAATCGACTGGCGGAATCCGCGCCAAACTTGGCGGCCGTCCAGCGCTGGATAAGTTTAAACGGCCCCATTTTTTAGGAGTCATCGACCTGGATTTATGATTCAATCCTGGCCGTGGAAACCGATCTCGCAGCGCTGCCGGACGATATCAACGCCCTCAGAGCTGCGCTGACGATCGAGCGCGCGAGGCTGCGCGCTGCAGTCATGGAGCGTGATGCTGGTGCGGCGGCGCTGGCGGTGGCACGCGCCAAGGCATCGGAAGACCTGGCCCTGATCGCCCATCAGAAGCTTCGGATCGCCAAGCTGGAGCGCCAGATCTACGGGCCCCGCTCGGAGCGCTCGGACCGGCTCATCGATCAGCTGGCCCTGCAGTTCGAGGAGCTGGAAGCAAGTGCTACCGCAGATGAACTCGCTGCGGAAATCGCCGTCGCCAAGACCACGACTGTCGCTGGTTTCACCCGCAAACGGGCCGAAAGAAATACCTTCCCTGAACACCTTCCGCGTGAGCGCGTTGTGATCGACCCGCCGACAACTTGCGCATGTTGTGGCGGAGTGCGCCTGCGCAAGCTGGGCGAGGACGTGACCAAGACCCTGGAGACAATTCCCCGCCAATGGAAAGTGATGGAGACGGTGCGGGAGAAGTTCACCTGCCGGGATTGCGAGAAGGTCAGCCAGGCACCGGCCCCCTTCCATGTAATCGCCAGGGGATGGGCTGGAGCCAGTCGGAACCATTTGGCCGGGTATACCGGCTTATTCCAGGCCGACGCTTTTGACGGATATCGCCACCTCTATTTGCCGGACCGAAAACCGGGTCCGATCTTGGAGGCAGGGTGTTGGGTTCACGCACGGCGCCCGTTCTTCGCCATGGCTGACGTTGAGGAGAATGCCCGGCGGCGAGCCGCAGGCAAGAAAGCGATCGTGCTCTCTCCAATCGCGATCGAGGTCGTGCACCGCATCGACGCCCTGTTCGACATTGAGCGAACCATCAATGGCAAGAGGGCTGAGGAGCGCCAGGCGGTTCGCCGGGAACTCAGCAAGCCACTGGTCGATGCACTTCAGGTCTACATGCAGGAACAGCGCGCCAAGCTCTCCCGAGGTCACGATCTCGCCAAGGCAATCGATTACATCCTCAAGCGTTGGGCCGCCTTCACGCTGTTCCTGGATGACGGACGGGTGTGCCTGTCGAACAATGCTGCCGAGCGCGCTCTGCGCGGCATTGCTCTTGGGCGAAAGTCGTGGATGTTTTGCGGCTCCGACCGCGGTGGTCAGCGGGCCGCGGCAATGTACAGCCTCATCGTCACAGCTAAGATGAACCACATCGACCCTCAGGCCTGGCTGGCCGATGTTCTGGCCCGGATCGCCGCGCATCCAGCTCATCGGCTCGGTGAATTGCTGCCGTGGAACTGGACGCCCACGGCGTCTGTGATTGCTGCCGTGGCGGCCTGATCTTGGCCCCGGTCAACAAGGTCTACTGCGTCCACACCATCGCCCGTGTCGCCGAAATGCTCGGGGAAGACGAGCAATGGCTGTGGGACGTAGCAACCGAGATGGATCAGGAGGACGGTATTATCTGGGTCTACGGTCCAGGCGACGACACTGTCATGGCGTTTACGGACTTCGGAATCGAGACGCTCACCGGCATTGTTGAAATTTATAGGGCCGATCCGAGCCTGCTCAAGCGGGCAACAGACCCGGACTAAACCCGCTGCGGCCCACGCCGCATGGTTACGCTGAGGATCGAGGTTCGCGGTGAGCTTGGTGCGATCCTGTCGCTGGCCTCTGGCGCCAGAACGCCAAAAAGCGCCAGCCTTGTGGCTGACGCTTTGGTTAAGCAAATCAAGATGGTTGCGGGGATAGGATTTGAACCTATGACCTTCAGGTTATGAGCCTGACGAGCTACCGGGCTGCTCCACCCCGCGTCAACCTTGAACGGTTTTTGCCAGGCCACGAGATGGCCTGGTTATTGCGATGTAATAGGGTTTTTTCAAAAGTATCTTTTGGTTCCATATGCTTGGAAGACCTGGCAGCG
>CAINEA010000845.1 GCA_903847525.1 uncultured Acetobacteraceae bacterium
ACCACTTCGATTCGCTCGGTCTCCCCCGACTCTATGTTCCGGCTTCAGCATAACTCGGTCGAACCGCCGTGGTACGTGACCCGTATGCCCGGTGGTGTGGGAGGGGCGGCGCCGCGAGGCGTCCCCCTATCCCGATCAATCTTGCCGCCTTCGCGGCCCGCCTGCGGAGGTAAGGCAACGAGCAGCCTGTGCATCTTGCCGCCAAATCGCGCAACCGTTCGTGTTCGCGCGTTCGACAGCACACCATCCATAGGGTGTTCGCCAGTCAACGCGTGTCGGACATGGGCGACCTCATCGTCAGCCAACCGACCGGGCACTTCGTGCTGAAGGCCAGCGACGAGCGCGAGGTGGCCTTTCAGATCGTATCCGTGGCTTTCAATGGTGCGGCACCTTATTGTCGACCCAGCGTGAGATACATGATATATGCCTCCTACTCTCTAATCTCATGAGGCCCCATGCCGGACGCGCTGTTCACCGAGTTTCTGATGGTCGATCCAGGCTCGCTCGCTTCAGCTGCAGCGCCAACGCGGCGCGGAGTTTCGGCAAAGGCTGGCTCACCGAACGCCGACATCTCGAAAGTGAGCAGCGGACAGGCCCAGGACGCCTTCGCGAAGAAACTTGCCGGGGCGTTGGTAAAGACATTGTCCCATGAGACCGCCTCTCTGACCGGATCTCAAATCGAACCTGGCGCGCTCGCTTCAGCCTTGGCCGACATCGTCGCTGGCCGATCGGTCGTTCTGCGCCTCACCGCTGGCGTATCTGGCCACCGCCGTGAGGCGATCAGGACCTTCCTGGAAAATGTCGTTCGGGTGGCCGGAACTTTGGAGGCGAGCCGCCAGGAGGCTGCCATTGCGAAGCTGGCTGACATCATCCTGCCGGACGCTCTGGCCGATGCTCGAGGCGCGCTCGCGGCCGACAACCTCGAATTGCGCGACCGGTTTGTCGCACAGACCTCGCCCCTGACCAGCGCCGAAGTTGGTACCCAGGCGGGGCACCGGAGCAGCAATCCCTATGCGACCGCGGCACGCTGGAAGAAGGCGGGAGACGTGTTCTCGATGCAACACCGTGGGACCGAATACTTTCCGGCATTTCAGTTTCGCGAAGGCCGGCCGCATCCAACCATCAAGAAGGCGTTGACCGCGCTACCCGCGAGCCTGTCTCCCTGGCAGCGCGCACTTTGGTTCGTGTCCACCAATGGCTGGTTGGACGGCAAGGCTCCGGTGGATCTTCTCGACGATCCCGATGCCGTGGTTGCCGCAGCTCGGCGCGAGGCGCTGGAGGTCATCGGGTGACGCCACGGAGGTTGCCCCGGCCACCCACTCCGTTTCCCACGATAAAACCGCAAATCCTGAAAGCATCCACGGTCCTCCATCGCACGCATGCGCGAGCCTTCAGCCCAGCCCAGTTCAATCCATGTCTGGGTCAGCCGACCCGGTTCGCACCCCTCGATGACGCGACCGGCGCGTGCGTGCCAACTCTGTACGCGGCTACCACAAGGGAAGCCGCCGCGTTTGAGACGATCTTCCACGACATCGAGGCTCGCTCGGCATTCAAGACAGTGCGGCTCGATATCGTTGAAGCACGCTCCGTCAGCCAGATCGCACCGAAGCGCGACTTGAGGCTGGCCGGATTGTTCGCTCCCGACCTCAAGGCGTGGAAGCTCCAGCGCACGGACCTGATCGACACGCCGAAATCCACCTACGATCAGACCGCGCTCTGGGCACAGGCGATCCACACCGCAGACTCAAACATTGATGGTCTGATCTGGACCTCCCGTCAGTGCGATCCAGAGCGGTGCTTGATCTTGTTCGAGGATCGGATTTCTGAAAGCGGATTCGACGTGCTGGAGCGCCTCGAAGTGGCCGACGACGCAGCTCTGCTTCTCGAACTGCGCGGCTTCGCGCGAAGGGCCGGAATCGATCTCGTCAGCTGACGCCGGTCGCCGGCCAGGTTCGGGGCGATGAGACTGAGCTGCCCGGGTTGCCGTTAAGCCGAAAGGTGGTCCGCAGCCATCTCAATTCCGTGTTGCCAGCGCTGATCCGATCTCACTTGCGCGACGTGCCGCGTCTGCAAGAGGGCGGATCCCGCCTCGGGCCGGCACTGCGGCGACGGCTTCGAAGAGATCGTTGTTCGCGCGTTCGTCGGGCACGGTCGCGCCCTTGAACAGAGGCGTGACCATGACCTAACCTCGCCACGCAAGCCGGATCGTTCGCACGATCGCCTCCAACCTGCTGGTAGCGCTGCTGGCAGGCTGTGCCGCGACGCCGAACGTCGGCACCGACGTGCTGACCAACGGCACGGCGAATCCCGAGGTCGCGCTGCGCGAGAGTCTCCGTCTCGTCGATGCCGAGATGACCAAGCTCGGCATGTTGAACGCCCCCGCGCCGCCACGGATCGCCGAGACCATCGTGCCCGGAGAACTGCAGAAGACCGTCACCTTCGCCTTAATCGGCTCGCTCGATGACGGCGTGCGCAAGCTGGCCGATACCGTCGGCTACACCGTCTCGATCACCCCCGCGCCCGCCCCGCCGCCCGGAACCGCGCCGCTGCCGCCGCTCACCGTCAACGTCACGACCGGGTTCGTCACCGCAATCGCGGCGTTCGGCGCACTCGGCGGCGCGGCCGGCAGTCGGGCGCTGGTTCGGGTCGATCCGCAGCGTCAATCGGTCGAGGTGATCCATTATGCGTAACGCGCGCGCGTTGCTGCTGGTCGCCGGCGTTGCGTTCGTCACGCTTGCGTCAGCGGCCCAGGCTCGGGCGCAGGAAAGCCTGTTCCCGATTCCCCGAGAGTTGCAGCAGCGGATTTCGTTCGCCTGGAACGGCCCTCTCGAAGGGGCCGCGCAATCCCTCGCCATACAGCTTGGCTACCAGGCCTGGACCACGATGGCGAGCGGTCTACCGATCCCCCGCCCTCCATTGATGTGTCGATTGTCGTCAACGCCCTGTCGGCGGCCGACATCGTGGTGCGAATGAACCAGCAAGCAACGGGTCGCGCCATCGTCGTTCTCGATCCCGAACAGCGTTTCATGCAGGTGGTGTATTATGGCTGATCGACCCCACGTCGCGGTCCTGCTGTCTACCGTCGCCGTGGCCGCCAGCCTCGCTTTCCCTCCAGCGCGTGCCGCCAGCCCCGTTACCCAATGGGAAGTGCCACCGACGCTGGCTCCCGGACAGGCCGATCCCGCCGCCGCCGCGTTGGCCAATCCCCTCAACCGGCCCGTCACCGGGGCCAAGGACTTGCCGACCATCGTCGGCGGCGAGCGGCCGCCTTCGCTGGAAGCATTGCAGGCCACAAGGCCCGGCGACCAACCCGGCGACGATCTCGACGCTGGACGCTCCGTCGTGCTGCGCGACTCGGGCCGCATCTACGGCGCGCAGGGCGGCCTCGCTGCGCGCGCCTTCGCGCTCAACGAGATGCTCCGCCGCAACGAACCCTCCCTCGACAGCGGCTATGATTTTCGTCCGCTGGTGCTGCCCACCGGGACTGGCCAGACATTGATGAAGCCGCCGGTCGTCACCGCCGCGCAGATGGCGTTCGCGCTCGGCGATGGCGGCCAGGTCGCGCGCGAGACGTCCTGCATCTACCAGATCACCCGTGCCGCCGAATTGACCTCCGCGCCGCCGAACTGGCGCTCCTATCTGGTGCGCGCCTGGGGTCCGCCGCCGCGCCCGGCCGATGCCGTGCTGCCACGCACCAAGGCGGAAGTGGCCTACTGGAACAAATACGTCGCGGAGGGCTGGGCACAAGGCGAGAAACAGGCGGTCGAGATCTTCCTCAACGATCTCGGTCGGCTGCAACGCGATATCATCGGCATGGCCCGCTATCGCGTGCTGCTGCGCGCCCGCCTGGTGGAGCAACCGACCGTCGCCTTCCAGAACCGGGCCGTGCACGGCGGCGGCGATCAACTGCGGGTCGGTGATCGTGTGATCCGAATTACCGACCAGCCGGGCTTGCAGGCCAACTCACGGCGCTGGTCGCCAGGTGCTGGGTGTCCCCAATGAACGTCACGACAGCGGGCCTCGCGGTGTTGGCGGAGGCGTGCGGGATGGCGTCGGCGCGCGCGCTGTCCACGCTCAGCCGGCACGAGACGCTGAATGCCGACCTGGCCGTGACGGCGGCGCTGATCCGCGCCGCCCAGTCCAACCGCCGGCGACAGACGCGCGACCGAGACGACATTGAGGCCATCGAGCGGCGACTGTTTCTGCTTCATGTACGCCTCGCCGATATTCGCGCCGCGCTGTTTGCCGCGAGCGAATCCCGTGGTCGATGACCCGGCGGTGCCGCAAGTGAAAATCGGCCACGCGAAGTCAGCGCTGCGAGATCTCGGCGTGCGGATCGAGAAAATCCTCGCCGAAGCGACCGCGAGGCTGGCGCACCCCTCCAAGCGCAGCGAGGCGGTGCGTGCCCTGCAAGCACCTCACGCCAAGCGCCGGGCCGACGATGCCGGATAGCCTGCCGCCCTCGTTTGGCGACCGTGACGGCGGGCCGTCCTCGCACTGGCCCGACGAAGGCCGGCAATGGGTGACCGAGGCGCGCAAGAGCGCGCCCGGCCTGGACGGGCTTCTGCAATGGGCCTTCGAGCAGGAAGCTTCGCGGGTGGCGTTTCAGACCAGCCATCCGGTCTGGCTCAGAGTCCACGGCCGCAACCGCGCGGTGACCGCCTCGACGCTGGATGAGGCTCAGATCGCCCAGATCGCCAATCACCTCTATGGCGCCGACGGCACGGCGCACCTTCAGGGCGGTTCCGATTTCGACGTGTCCTACGAAATCCCGATCGCCGGCGACGCCGCTCGACAAGATGGCCTATCGCCTGAAAACGACCGAGGGCAAGAAGCTCTACGCCTTGCGCAAGCAGACCCCCGAACCGGTTTTCGGGATCATCAAATCGGTGCTTGGGTTCCGTCAGTTCCTGCTGCGC
>CAINEA010000846.1 GCA_903847525.1 uncultured Acetobacteraceae bacterium
AAGGCGAAAGCCAGGCCGAAGGTGGACAGGATCAGCGTGATCGGCAGCCCGCCCCAGACGTCCTGCTGCACGAACGGCATGCCGAAGATGCCGCCCCACATCAGCACGCCGATCGCCACCAGGGTGACCAGCCAGATCAGCACCAGTTCGCGGCGCCAGAACCGGCGCATGGCGGAGACGATGAACAGGCCGATGAACAGCAGGATGCAGATCGCCGGGCGCCATTGCTGCTCGAACGGGTAACGGCCAAACAGGATGAAACGATACTTGTCCGCGATCACCGCCCAGCAGGCGCCGACACCCTTGATGGTCTGGCAGGAACCGGAATCGGGCGTGCCGCTGGCGGTTTTCGGCACCGACCAGATGGCGTTCACGAAGGCCCAGTCGATGAAGCCGATGGTCCAGCGGATCAGCAGATAGCCGATCGCCAGGGTAACCGCGGTGGACAGCCAGGAATTGAACAGATTGGCCCGCGCCCAGGCCCAGGGCCCGAGCATGATCGCCGGCGGACGGATGGCGCCGGTCGTGGTGGGAGGGGCGGTGATGTCGCTCATCTCAGCGCTCCAGCATTTCAGCGCTCCACCAGGGCGATATGGGCGTTGTACCAATTCATGAACAGGCTGATCGACAGGCTGATCGTCAGGTAGACGGCCATGATGTAGGCAATTCCCTCGATCGCCTGGCCGGTCTGGTTCAGCGTCGTGCCGGCGATCGACACCACGTCCTGATAGCCGATCGCGACTGCGAGCGAGCTGTTCTTGGTCAGGTTCAGGTACTGGCTGGTCATCGGCGGGATGATCACCCGCAGCGCCTGCGGCAGCACGATCCGGCGCATGACCTGGGCGCGCGACAGGCCCAGCGCCTCCCCGGCTTCCCACTGGCCCTGCGCCACGGACTGAATACCCGAGCGGACGATCTCGGCGATGTAGGAGGCGGTGTAGATCACCAGACCGATCAGCAGAGCACCATATTCCGGGCTGATCAGCCCGCCGCCCTGAAAGTTGAAGCCGCGCAGCACCGGCAGTTCCACCTGGAACGGCGCGCCCAGCATGGCCCAGACAGCCAGCGGGAGCGCCACCAGGAGCCCTAGCGCGGCCGGCCATACCACCGGGCGCTCGCCGGTTGCCTCCTGACGCCGGCGCGACCTGCGAGCGTACAGCCAGGTGCCGATCAGACCGACCGCGAAGGCCAGCAGCGCCAAGCTATGCGCGGGCTGCCAGACCATCAACGGGATCTTGATACCGCGATTGGAGAGGAACACCGCATCGCCGATGTGTAGGCTCTGCTTCGGCCCCGGCAATGCTTGGAGCAAAGTATACCAGAACAGCAATTGCAGCAGCAGCGGCAGGTCGCGCAGGACCTCGACGTAAACCGCCGCGAGTTTGGCCACCAGCCAGTTGCGCGACAGGCGGGCAATACCGATCACTGTGCCCAGAATCGTGGCAAGAACCACGCCGATCACCGCGACCTTCAGCGTGTTCAGGATGCCGATGATCAACGCGTCGCCGTAGGTGCTGATGGACGGGTCGTAGGGGATCGGGCTTTCGCCGATCGGGATGCCGGCATTGCGCGACAGGAAGCCGAAGCCGGTAGCGATGCGCCGGGACGCGAGATTTCGGTTGGTGTTGGCGGCGAGATACCAGACGATCGCGACGATCACGCCGACGATCAAGACCTGCCAGACGATGGACCGGAAGACCGGGTCGGACCAGGACAGCCGCATGCGCTTCTTCGGCGCGGCACGCGGTGCGGTCAGCCGCGGATCGGTTGTGGTAGCACTCGACATTCAGCTCATCCCCGAAGCGTTACCAGAACCATGCAAGCGTTGGGCCATGGTCTCTGTATCTTCAAACGCGGGCATTCGCCCCGATGATTGGAGACGGGGGAGGCTTCCATCCGCCTTCCCCGTCCCGTTAGGCGTAACGATCAGCGCATCGGCGGCGCGTATTGCAGGCCGCCCTTGTTCCAGAGATTGTTGATGCCGCGCGGCACGCCCATCGGGGTGATGTTGCGGTCCCAGATCTCGGCGAAATTGCCGACCTGCTTGACGATGTTGTAGGCCCATTTCTGGTCGACCCCGAGCGCCTTGCCGAGTTCACCTTCCAGGCCGAGCAGGCGGCGGATATCGGGGATCTTGCTGTCGGCGAAGGTGTCGATGTTCTTGCTGGTCACGCCGTTCTCCTCGGCGGTGAGTGCGGCGACGAAGGACCAGCGCACCAGGTCGAACCATTTATCGTCGCCCTTGCGCACCATGACGCCAAGTGGCTCCTTGCTGATGATGTCCGACAGCAGCACCAGGTCGTCCGCCTTCGGACCCTGGCTAAAGCGGAACGTTGCCAGCGCGGACGCGTCGGTGGAATAGGCATCGCAGCGACCGGACAGGAAGGCACCCTGAATTTCGTTAATGTCCTGGATCAGAATCGGGGTAAACTTCATGTTGTTGACCCGGTAGTAATCGGCGATCGCCAACTCGGTGCTGGTTCCCGGCTGCACGCAGATCGTCGCGCCGTCCATTTCCTTGGCCGACTTGATCCCGGCAGACTTCTTCACCAGGAAGCCAGTGCCGTCAAAATAGTTGATCCAGGCGAACATCAGGCCAAGATTGCCCTCCCGCGACAGCGTCCAGGTGGTGCTGCGCGACAGCATGTCCACCTCACCCGATTGCAGCGCCGTGAAGCGGTTCTGCGTGGTGGTGACCACGAACTTCACCTTGCTGGCATCGCCGAGCGCTGCGGCAGCCACGATGCGGCAACTATCGGCGTCCAGACCGCGCATCACGCCCTGGCTATCCGCCAGCGAGAAGCCCGGCACGGTGCCGGCCATTCCGCAGAGCAATTCGCCGCGCTTGCGGACGTTGTCGAGCGTGGCCGATCCAGAGGCGGACGGCGTCTGGGCCAGCACCGAACCGGCCAATCCGAATGAGAACACGACGCCGGCGATCAACGCGGCGGCGGATTTACGCGTGGTACGAAGCATAGAAAGAACTCCTCAATATAGCGGGACGACCCCCGTTGCGTGCAATCCTGACCCCAGTGCAACGCAAGATCAAATTTATTGTTCGAACGACCGGGATTCAGAATGAAGTCCGGCGCCGGCACCCCGTCTGCACGGCACGCGCGGACCGGAAGGCCGTCACCCCGGCGGGGGTGTCTTAGCGCGGTAGCGGCACGGCCCGGCCGCCACGCAGCGCCAGCATTCGGGCTTGCGGGCCTTGCAGACATAGCGCCCGTGCAGGATCAGCCAGTGATGCGCGTCCTGCAGCATCTCCGGCGGCAGGCGCCTGACCAGCGCGTCCTCCACCGCTCGCGGGGTTTTGCCGGGTGCGAGTCCCGTGCGGTTGCCGATGCGGAAGATGTGCGTGTCCACAGCCATCGTCGGTTCGCCGAAGGCGACGTTCAGCACGACATTGGCGGTCTTGCGCCCGACGCCCGGTAGCGCCTCCAGCGCGTCCCGGTCGTGCGGCACCTGTCCGCCATGGCGTTCCAGCAATTGCCGGGACAGTTCCACTACGTTGCGGGCCTTGCCCTGCCAGAGCCCGATCGTGCGGATATGGCGGGCCACGCCATCGACGCCGAGCGCTACCATCGAAGCCGGATCGGGGGCCTCGGCGAACAGCGTCTTCGTTGCCCGGTTGACGCCGACATCGGTCGCCTGGGCCGAGAGCACCACGGCGACCAGCAGGGTGTACGGGTTCTGGTAATCAAGTTCGGTACGCGGCGCCGGATTGGCGCCGGCCAGGGCAGTGATGAACGCGCGCACCTCCGCGAGGTTCATCGCCGGCGTTTTCGCGGCTCTCGGTTTTGTTGCCGCGGGCTTTTTCCCCACAGGCTGCTTCAAATCGGTCGGCCGGTGCGGTTTCGGTGCGATGGACATCGGCATTTGTCGCAAGTGGGGTGAAAACGGGCAAGCGACGCCGCTATATACGGGTAATGGTTACAGCCCAGGTAGCCAGCGACACCTCACGCCAGCCGGAGTTCCGCGATCAGCGTCTTCGGGTCGGCGCACAGGGTGGCCAGCAAGTCCCAACCTTGTTTTCGCGCGGTTGAGA
>CAINEA010000847.1 GCA_903847525.1 uncultured Acetobacteraceae bacterium
CGGTAACGATCACCGGACCTACCGGCACGATCTATCAGGTGATCCGTGGCGGCGGCAGCGCCGCCAGCCTGGCATTGACCGGCAATGTCGACCTGAACGGCTTCGACCAGGTCGGAGCGTTGACGATCGGGCAAAAGGCCACCGTCGGCGCCGGGTCCAGTTCCGTCAGCTATGCGTATGCGGCCGGTAACCTGATCGTTGGGACGGTGATTACCGCCAGCACGGTGAAGCTGGCCAGCGGCAGCTTAGGCATTTCTGGCGCCAATGCCGTCATGGCCACGTCCGGCGCGGTGACAGCGGGCGGACAGAGTTTCGTCAGCAATGGGTTGCCATCCAGCTACGATCCTGGCGCATCCGCCAGCATCAGCCTTTCGTCCGGGGCCACATGGAATGTGGGCGACGCGTTGACGATCGTGCAGGGGGCGCTGTCGGTCAGCGGGGCTGGAACCACGACATCTGTTTCCGGCGCGGTGAGCCTTGGCGCCGCAGGGACACCGCAGGTCGGCATCTCGGTCGGGTCGTACGATGCCGTGGGAACGATCGCCGTCTCTGGCGGCGGTGTATTTTCGGCCGCTGGGGCCCTGACCGAGACCGCCGGATCGATCCTGGTGACCGGGGCCGGTTCACGGCTGACCGTTGCCAACGCGCTGACGCTCGGCCTGGCCGCGGCCGGTGGCGGCCTGCGCATCGGCAATGGCGGGGTCGTGAAGGCAGGCGGGCTTGTGCTGCAAGCGCCGGGCAGCACCAATCCCGGCGCGGCTGGCACCGCCATTCCGTCCATTCTGGTGGACGCTTCGGGTTCTCTCGAAATCGGCTCCGGCACGGCCGCCGCCGGCACCATCACGATCGATGCGGGCAGGTCCATCGGCTCGACGACGAATGCGACCATTGCGGGCACGATCGTCGATAACGGCACCCTGTCGGCGGCGGGAGGCAAACTGACCCTTGCGGGCAACCTGTCCGGCAGCGGCGTCCTGCAGATCGGCGCGCAAGGCACGGCAACGGTGAACGGCAACATCGCCGCTGGCATCGGCATCGCCTTCACCAGCCCAACCGGAACGCTGGCGATCGGCGCGAACGGCAGCGGCGCACCCTATGGCATGGCCGGAACCATCAGCGGCTTTCAGGTCGGCAACAACATCCTGTTCAACGCCGCTGCCACCAACATCACCTATGTTACGACTGGAACGAACACGGGCCGGCTAACCTTGCTCAATGCCGGCACGGTGGTCGCGACCCTGTCGTTCGCGGGCAATTATCCATCCGGGTTGTTCTTCTTCAGCCCAACCCTGGCCGGCGGCAGCAATATCAGCCTGCTGACGCCGCAAACCGGCAACGGCGGCACCAGGGCCGGCAATGCGGACGCCTATGCCTGGATCGGCTCGTCCGGCGGGCTGTGGAGTTTCGCGGGCAACTGGCGGGATCTGACATCGGGCGCGGTCCCAGCGGGCTTTGTGCCGGGCACGCTGACACCGGTCGCCATCACGGGGCCGACCGGGCAAACCTATGAGGCGATCGGCGGCGGCGGCAGTGCCGCCAGCCTGGGTATCACCGGGAATATCGCGTTCAGCGGTGCCTACTCCGTCGGCGC
>CAINEA010000848.1 GCA_903847525.1 uncultured Acetobacteraceae bacterium
GGCGACAGCGCCTTCACGGCGGTGACATTGGCGACCGAGGCAATGAAGTTGCCGGTCCGCTTCTGGGCAAATGCCTTGTTCCAGCCCCATTCCACATCGGCGGCCGACAACTCGTTGCCATAGGCACTCCGTACCCCGGCGCGCAGGGTCAGGACCCAACGTTTGCCATCGGCGGAGTTTTCCCAGGTCTCGGCAAGGCCGCCTTCGATCTTGTTCGGGTCCAGGTAGAAGCGCCCTTCGCGTTCGATCCGTGCGTAGCGCGTCAGGCCTTCGTAGATCTGCGTGACGGTTTCCTGCGTTCCCGGCCGCAGCGCATCGCCATCGAAACCTTCCGGCGTGCCGGGCATGGCGACGATCATCGTGCGCGGCTGCTGCGCGCCGGCGAGCCGGCCCGACAGCGGCAGGTATGTGGCAGCAGCGGCGGCGGCCAGGATGTGCCGGCGGCGAATGGTCATGGTGCTGTTCCCTGTCCGCTGATGGGCTGCCGCGGCCGGCGCGATGACGCGGCGGTGTCGATCCTGTTCAGACCATCGCCCAGCCACGCCGCCGCACTTGTTTCAGCCTGCATTCTGCCTCTGACATCTTCGTGCGGCATGATGTGTGCTCCCCGGCGGGAGTCAAGCAGACTTCTCGCCCGAGGCATCCTCCGTCACGATGCCGCACCGGAGGTGACCATGCCCGAACCTGTGCAGCGATACCCGAATGTTTTCCGCTCATTGGCGATCGGGCCGGTGACGGTGCCGAACCGCATCTTCGTTCCCGCGCATACGACCAACTACGGCGAGGACAACCTGCCGAGCGAGCGTCATCTCGCGTATCATCAGGCGCGCGCCCGCGGCGGGGCGGGGCTGATCATCTTTGAAGGCATCCGCGTGCACCGCTCCAGCCTCGGCCGGCGGCAGGGCGTGACCGGGTACGAGGACGCGGCGGTGCCGGCGTTCGCGCGCATCGCCCGCGCCGTGCAGGCGGAGGGCGCGCGCCTGTTCGGCCAGATCATCCATCTCGGCCGGCACATCGACGGGAACTTCGCCCGTATGGCGTCGTGGTCCTCGAGCGCGGTGCCGTGGTCCGGCTTGGCGCCGCCGCCGCATCCGATGACCCAGGCGGAGATCGCTGAGGTGGTGCAGGCGCACGCCTTGGTGGCCCGCAACCTGGTACAGGCCGGATTGGACGGCGTGGAGGTAACGCTCGCGCATGGCCACCTGCTGCAGCAATTCCTCTCGCCGGCCGTCAACCGCCGGACGGATTTCTATGGCGGCAGCGAGGCCAACCGTGCGCGCATGGCGCTGGAGACATTGCGCGCGGTGCGGGAAGCGGTTGGTCCTGGCGTCGCCATGGGCGTGCGCATCTCGGCCGACGAGTTCCTCGATGGCGGGCTCGGCCTTGCCGATATGCAGCGCATCATCGTACACCTCTGTGACGAGGTTGGGATCGATTTCGTCAACGTGTCGCATTCGGCCTACTACGCCAGCGCGACGATCAGTACGCAGATGGCCGACATGGCGTTCCCGGCCGATCGTTTCCACGCCTTGCCACGGGGCATCGCCGCCAGCCTGCATGCCGCGGGTCATAGGATGCCAGTGATGGCCGTGTGCCGGTTCCGCAGCGTCGGCGAGGCGGAGGCGATGATGCAAGGCGGCGACATCGCCATGGTCGGCATGGCGCGCGCCCACATCGCCGACCCAGCGATCGTGCGCAAGGCCGCCGAGGGACGGGAGGCTGAGACACGGCCCTGCATCGCCTGCAACCAGGGCTGCGCCGGCTACCTGGCCCTGTCCTTGCCGATCACCTGTCTGAGCAATCCGGGCGCGGGCCGCGAGCGCGAATGGGCGATCGAGCCCGCACCCGCCACCACGCGCCGGCGCGTGGTGGTGGTGGGCGGCGGGCCAGCCGGCATGGAGGCGGCGGCGGTGGCGGCACGGCGCGGCCACCATGTGACGCTCTGGGAGGCGGCGGAGCGGCTGGGTGGAGCGCTGCTGTGGAATGAACGCATGGCACGGCGGCGGGATTTTTCGTTGCTGATCGAGGCGCAGGAACGTGCCCTGGAGTGGGCGGGGGTGGAGGTCCTGCGCGGACGCACGGCGACGGCTGAGACGATCCTGGCGGCGGACGCGGACTGCGTCGTGCTGGCCAGCGGCGCGCGCGCGGCCGCAACCATATTGCCGGGCGGCGTCATGGCGATGACGCTGGAGCAGGCGCTACAGGCGGGGGACGCGATCGGGTCGCATGTCGTCGTCGAGGACCGGCTGGGCTCCTGGGCGATCGCCGGCTTCATCGAGCATCTTGCCGATCTCGGCCGGCGCGTGACCGTGCTGGCCCCCGCGGGGACACCGGCCTGGCAGGTGAATATCTATTCGAGCTTCGCCTGGCGTCAGCGTCTGCGGGAGAAACGGGTGCGGCTGCTGCCACTGCACGCGGCGGTCCGGCTCGAGGCGCGGCGCCTGACGATCGCCGATCTATCGACCGGAGAGGAGACCGAACTTCGCGATGTCGATACCCTCGTGGCGCCTGCGCATGCGGTGCCGGAGGACGCGCTGGCCATCGCCTTGCAGGCGCGGCGCAACGTCGCCCTGGAGATCCTGCAGGCGGGCGATTGCGTCGCGGCGCGTTCGGCGCTCGAGGCGGTATTCGAGGGTCATGAGGCAGGGCGGCGACTATAGCCCCTTTTACCGATGCGGGAGCGCCGTGGTGACCGTATGTTTGCAACTAGGAATAAGGCGCCATGTATGATCTTTTGCTGACAAACGTGCGTCCGATGGGAAGATCGGAAACGAACCTTCTTGTGCGCAACGGACGAATTGCGGGTTTTGGTCCTGCCCCGGTCGATCCCACCCTTCCAGTCGTGGCCGGCGAAGGCCGGATCGTTCTGCCGGCGCTGGTCGAGGCGCATACGCATCTGGACAAATCGTTGCTTGGCCTGCCGTGGCACCGAAATCAGGTAGGCCCCCGCCTGATCGACAAGATAGAGAATGAGCGTTTCGTGCGACGCAACCTACCTATTGATCCTGGGCAGCAATCGATGCGTCAGGCTCTGCTCGCGGTTTCGCACGGCACGACCCATATTCGTTCGCACGTCGACATAGACACGGAGGTCGGGCTAGGGGGAGTGGAGGGTGTTCTCGCTACCAGGAACGCATTGGCCGGCATTGTCGGGATCGATCTGGTGGCGTTTCCGCAAAGTGGCCTGCTGATTCGCCCTGGCACGCTCGCTCTGATGGAAGACGCACTGCGCAGGGGAGTCGAGACAGTTGGTGGGCTGGACCCGTGCGCCATCGACCGCGACCCAAAGGGCCATCTTGATACCATATTCGCTTTGGCTGACCGGTTCAGCGGAAATGTGGACATTCATCTGCATGAACCTGGCGAGATGGGGGTCTTCTCGATGGAACTGATTATCGAGCGCACGCGGGCCCTTGGGATGGCCGGGCGGGTCATGATCAGCCATGCCTTCTGCCTGGGCATGCCCGACCCGACAGTCGTGGATCCACTTATCGCGGCCTTGGCGGAAGCCGGCGTCGCCGTCTGCACAATGGCCACGCTGTCCCGCCCGGTGCCCGCCGTGAAGCGGTTGATGCAAGCGGGCGTGACCGTGTGCGCAGGCAGCGACGGTATTCGTGACACCTGGGGTCCGTATGGCAACGCGGACATGCTGGAGCGGGCGATGTTCGTAGGTTTGCGCAACAACTTGCGACAAGACGACGATCTTGAAATCGCCCTTGCCACGTGCACGACGGAGGGCGCGAAGGCTCTCGGATTGCCGGATTACGGACTCGAGCCGGGTTGCGCCGCCAATTTGCTGCTGGTTGCCGCAGAGACGTTAGCGGAAGCCGTGGCGCAACGGCCCAGCCCCCGGCTGGTTGTGCGATGCGGCCGGGTCGTTGCGGACGGAGGACAGGTCCGTTGGGGAGGACCTTCGTGAGATCTCCTGTGCCGGCCTCCCCGCCGGTTATTCGGCCGCCGCCCGCGTCGGCGTGTTCTCCCAGGCTTCCACGTCGAGGAAGGTGCTTTGATACGTCGCACCGGCTCCGATATCCGTCAGCCGGGTCGAGCAGAGGTTGTTCACCGTGCCGGACACCGCCTCGCCCTCAGGACGCTGACCAGGCACCAGGGCCACGCCTTCACGGGTCTCGTCGCTGATCTTGAGCACAAGGCCGACCATGCCGCGATCGTTGAACAGGCGCACCTTGGCGCCATCGGCAAGCCCGCGGCGCGCGGCGTCGTTCGGATGCAGCACGCAGTGCGGCTCGCCTTCGCGTGCGCGCAGGAATGCATTCGACGTGAACGCGGTGTGCGACTGGAAATACCCGGGCGTCGTCAGCAGCCGCAGTGGCCACCTGGCCGCGTCGGCAACCTCCTGCGGATCGGGCTCCCAGATCGGCATCGGCGGCAGGCCCTGCGCCGCCAGATCCTCGGAATAGATCTCGAGTTTCCCGGATTTGGTGCGGAACTCCTGGCCCTCGCCCTCCGGGGCCGCCTTGATCGCCCGGTGATTGAGCAGGCTCTGCGGATCGATCTGGGCCACCGCGCCTTTGGCGCCCTCGAAGAATTTGGGCAGGATCTGCTCGGGTGTCAGGCGGAAGATCTCGTCCGTTATTCCCATCCGCGGCGCCAGCTCCTGGGCCAGGCGCATGTTCGACCATGCCTCCCCCTGCGGCTCCACGGCCGCCGGGGCGAACTGGATGTAATAGGTGCCATAGGCGCGGTAGAAGTCGGAGGTTTCCAGATACGTCGTCGCCGGCAGCACGATATCGGCATGCCGCGCCGTATCGGTCAGCGCATGGTCATGCACGACGGTGAACAGGTCCTCGCGCGCCAGGCCCTGCTTGACCTGGCGGGTATCGGGGCAGGTGACCGCCGGATTGTTGGAACTGATGAACAGGGCCTTGAGCGGCGGATCGCGCAGGGTCAGCAGCGCCTCGCCGAGCAGGCTGTGGTTGACCTCGCGGGTCTGCGCGGGTCCGGACGGCTTGCGAACCGGCGCGAAGTTGAACTCCATCGACCCGGCGGTCACCGACATGGCACCGCCGCCACGCTGACCGTAGGCCCCGGTCACGGCCGGTAGCGTCGCCACTGCCCGCATCGCCTGGCCGCCAAGTGCTACCCGGGTCATGCCCCAGCCGATCCGCAGAAACGACTTCTTCGTCGCGCCATACATCGCTGCGAGCCGCTCGACATCCGCGACGGTCAGGCCGGTGATCTCGGCCACGCGCGCGGGTGGGAAATTGCCCACCACCTCCCGCTTCCATTGCTCGAACCCGACCGTTTTGGCGGCGAGATAGGCCTCATCGCATTTGTTGTCGCGGACGAGAATATGGACGATGCCGATCGCCAGCGCGGCGTCCGTCCCGACCTTGATCGGGATATGCCAGTCCGCGCTCTGCGCCGTGCGGTTCCGGTTCGGATCGATGACAACGATCTTCACGCCCTGTTTCTGGCGCTGCTCGGCCTTCTGCCAGAGATGCACGTTCACCGCTTTGACGTCACAGCCCCAGATGAGGATGAGGTCGGATTCGGCGATGGTATCCGGATCGACGCAGCCGACCGGCCCAAGCGTCGCCTCCCAGGCCGCGTCGGCGCAGGCGTCGCAGACCGTCCCGGCCTGCAGACGGCTGGTGCCCATGGCGTGGAACAGGCCGTTCGGAAGATGGCGGTTGATCTGGCCCTGGTGCGAACTGTAGGCATAGCCGAGCAGGGCGAGCGGCCCGTCCGCGGCGATGATCGCCTTCCACCGCGCCTCGATCTCGTCCAGTGCCGCGTCCCAGGTGATCGGCGTGAACTCGCCTGATCCTTTCGGCCCGGTTCGGCGAAGCGGCGTCTGGATCCGGTCCGGCGAATGAACCACCTCGGCGTCGCGGTTGACCTTGCCGCAGGCGAACCCGGCGGTGAACGGCTGTTCCGGATCGCCGGTAACCTTGATGATCCGGCCGTTATCGACCTGCGCCAGCAAAGAGCACATGCAGGGGCAGTCATGCGCACAGGTCACACGGATCGTTTGCATCGGTCATCCTCGCTTGTGTGGGAACGCGTCGCCAAGATATCCGCCTGGGGACGGACGGGATCGATCCCTCGGCGGCCATTCATTCACTTTGAACCATCATAATCGCATGGATGGTGCCGTTGCCGTAAGGTCCACTTTGACGTCCCGTGTGCCGACCACTACGGGAAAGAAGCGCAGGGTGTGCGGCCCGTCGCCGCAGTTGGACCTGTACAAGAGGAGGATACGCCGAGCGACGCGCGGGCCTCGGCCACACTGTCATGCGCCTTGAAAGGGGCGGGCCTGGATGATGCCGTTCTCAGCTTGTTCGTCAGTTCGGCAAAGAAGGCTCCAGGGGCAGAGTCCCATCCTTGCCTCTACAGCGGCAATCCCTCGCTCTTTTGCCACAATGTCTCCATCAGCGTGTTCGAAGGCAGCGATTCATCCACCAGTTTGCGGGCGGTCTCGATGCCCGCGACCGGCAGGCTGGCGGGATCGAGCTTGCCGATCTGGACCAGCACGGAGGCCTGGTCCCAGTAGATGTGTTCGTTGTAGAGCTTGTTGCCGCGGAAGCGGACAATGGCCACCAGCGGGATTTCGACGTAGCGGCCAGTGGGTGGAATGCCGGGCAGCATCCAGTCGATTTCGCGCGTGTGGGTGAAGCAGAACAGCATTTCGTCCACCACGCGGTCGGTGCCGATGGTGCGCGAGATCGGGATTAGCTTGGTGTCGTCGGGATTGGAGTTGATGAAGTGGTATTTATAGAACCGCTTCAAATGATCGTGGCCGACGCCGCCGGTCATGGTGGGGATGTGATTGACGTAGGGGGACGCGACCATGGTGGCCATGGTCGCGTCCACGTCGCGCTCGGCAAATTCGTAGAAGGTGTGCAGATCCCAGAGATGGGCGAGGTCGTAGATCGGCCCGAGCACTTGGCGCAGCAAAGCAAGGGTGCGGGAATAGGCCATCAGTGTGGCGGGCGCGTCGTAGGAGGGGCGCTGCGCCGAGGCGAAGGCATGGGTGCAGCCGGGATAGGTCTGGATCTCCACCCCGGGGTGGTTGCCGAGTGCCTGGCCGATCGCGGCCTGGGCGTCCTTCGGGCAGTAGGGATCTTCGGCGGCGATGTGCAGCAGCAGGCGGCCGGTGATCTTCGGTGCTTCCGCCAAATATTTCTCGATGCCGACGCCGTAGTAGCCAACGGCACAGTCGATGTCGGTGCGGGTGGCGGCGAGGTAGGCGAGCAGTCCGCCGAGGCAGAAACCGACCGCGCCGATCTTGCCGGCCTGCTCGGGCCGGACGCGCAGCGCGGCGATCGCGGTGGCGATGTCGGTGACCGCGGCATCGTTGTCGAAGCGGCGGTAGAGCTCGAGCGCGCGGGCAAAGTCGGTTTCGCCGTAGCCGAGCTCGATGCCGGGTTCGAGGCGCCAGAACAGGTCCGGCACCAGCACGACGTAGCCTTCCTCGGCGTAGCGATCGGCCAGCGCGCGCATTTCCAGATTGACCCCGAAAATCTCCTGCAGGAGCAGCAGTCCCGGGCCGGATCCGGTGGCCGGTGTGGCGAGATAGCCGCGGAACTTTTCGCCGCCGCCCAGGCTGATGAACTCTCCGGCCATGCCTGGCACTCCCTTGTGTGTGATGCACGGCGCATAGTGCCGGCGGCTTTCATCGCCCTATAGCGGCATCGAAGAGGTTTTGCATGACATTCACATTGGCAGTGCATGGCGGCGCGGGAACGTTGCGGCCGGAGGCGATGGTCGGTGACATGGTGGCGGCGACGCATGCCGGGTTGTGGGCGGCGTTGCTGGCGGGTCGTTCGGTGCTGGCGGATGGCGGGACGGCGCTGGAGGCGGTGACCCGGGCGGTGATGGCGTTGGAGGACAATCCGCTGTTCAACGCCGGCCGCGGCGCGGTCTTCACCGCCGAGGGCCGCAACGAACTGGACGCCTCGATCATGGACGGCCGGACGCTGGCAGCGGGCGCCGTGGCCGGGGTGACC
>CAINEA010000849.1 GCA_903847525.1 uncultured Acetobacteraceae bacterium
ATCTTCGGCGCGTTCGGCCCGGAGAACGGGCAGGACTTGCGACGGCGATAGAATGGACGGCGGGCGCCAGCCGCGGCACCGCCGGCAGAAGCCCCACCGGGGCCACCGGGACCACCAGGCCCCCCGCTGGGGCCACGGCCGCGGGATTCGTATGATTCTGACATGGGTTCTTACTCCTCGATCGCCGCGCGGAACTCGTCGCGCTGGGCGCCACGGAAATCGTCGCGTCCGCCGCGGGGGAATTCATCCCCGCCACGGTCGTCACGGGCGCGGTATTCTTCACGGCCTTCGCCGCCGTCACGCTTGCGTCCGCTCTCGAAGCGGCCCGGCGGCTTCGGACCGCGGAAGCCGCGCTCCCGATCGTCCGGCTTGCGCGACAGGATGGCCGACGGCTCTTCCGCGTTGATGGCTTCCACGCGAATGGTCATGAAGCGCAGAATGTCTTCATTCAGCCGCAGCTGGCGCTCCATCTCGGTGATGAAGGCGGGCTTGGCGTCCAGTCCGAGCAGCATGTAATGGCCCTTCCGGTTCTTCTTGATCCGGTAGGCAAGGCCGCGCAGGCCCCAATACTCGCGCTTCTGAACGGTGCCGCCATCGGTTTCGAGATTGGCGGCGATCTGGTCAGCGACAGACTCGACCTGCTGTTGCGTGACATCGTTGCGTGCGATCAGCACGCATTCGTATAACGGCATCCGGTACTCCCTCTGGCTTGTCTCCGCCCGCGATCCGGTCTTCCGCTAGGAAAAAAGGGACCACACCCCCCAATGGGGTGGTGGGCATAGCCGGGGAAGGTTGCCTGTCCCCCGGCAGGGAAGCTGGGGCGTAAACCACGGATCGGCCCGGGATGCAACAGCAAACGCCGGAAACCCTGGGCTGCGCAGAGCGTTCCTGCCTGGCGATGTGGGCAACGCAGCGCGCGACAGTGTGGCAGCTTTGTGGCCGGCGCATTGACACGGCGTAACCTTAGAAGCTACGCCGCCGCGCCACGTCATCCCGCCACGTCATCCCGCGACCTGCGTTTGACGGCTTTCGTGCTTCCGAGTCCATACGAGTACAACAGCCGCTTTTGGCCCTTCATGGGACACCCCCGATGCCAGTGCATGCGTTCATTTTTCCAGGTCAGGGCAGCCAGTCCGTCGGCATGGGCCGCGACCTTGCCGCCGCGTTCAGCGCCGCACGCGAAGTATTTCAGGAGGTCGACGAGGTTCTGCAGCAAAAGCTGTCCAAGCTGATGTTCGAGGGACCGGCCGAAGAACTGACCCTGACCGAGAACACCCAGCCGGCGCTGATGGCGATGTCGCTGGCGGTGCTGCGGGTGCTGGAGGCCGAGGGCAGCTTCAAGCTGACGCAGAAGGCCGTACTGGTGGCCGGGCATTCGCTCGGCGAATACAGCGCCCTGGCCGCGGCCGGCAGCTTCTCGATCGCTGACACGGCCCGCCTGCTGCGCCTGCGCGGACAAGCGATGCAGAAGGCGGTTCCAGCCGGCCAGGGCGCGATGGCGGCCCTGCTCGGCGTGGAGATCGATCAGGCCGCCGCGATCTGCGAGGAAGCCGCCCTGGTGCCCGACAGCATCACACCGCAGCAACCGAACGGCGTGCGCGAGGTGGTGGAGCCGGCGAACGACAATGGCGGCGGTCAGGTGGTGATCTCCGGCCATCGCAGCGCGGTGGAACGGGCGATCGAGGTTGCTAAGGCGCGCGGCGTGCGCCGGGCGATGCTGCTGCCGGTATCGGCGCCGTTCCATTGCGCGCTGATGGCCCCGGCGGCCGACGCCATGGCCGAGGCGTTCGAAAAGACCCCGCCGGGCGCGCCGCTGGTGCCGCTGATCGCCAACGTGTCGGCCGCCAAGGCAATTGACCCCGCCACCATCCGCGACGGGCTGATCCAGCAGGTCACCGCCACCGTGCGCTGGCGCGAGAGCGTGCAGGCGATGTCGGCGATGGGCGTAGACAGCTTCCTGGAACTAGGCGCCGGCAAGGTGCTGGCCGGCCTGGTGAAGCGCATCGCACCCGATGCCACCGGCCTGTCGGCCGGGACGCCTGGCGAAATCGAGGCTATGCTGAAGGTGCTCTGACGCGGCGGATTCGCAGCGCGCCTGCACTGGCAAGGATGGCGCATCTGCGCCGGGATTGACGATGGCGCGCTTGCGCCGACAAGAATAACGACAGGAAACGAGCCATGTTCCGCTTGGATGCTAAGACGGCCCTGATCACCGGCGCCTCGGGTGGCATCGGTGCGGGCATCGCGCGTGCGCTGCATGCCCAAGGCGCGATCGTCGCGCTGTCGGGCACCCGCGTGGACGCGCTGGAGTTGCTGGCGAATGAACTGGGCGAACGGGCGCATGTCTGCCCCGCGGACCTGAAGATCCCGGAAGCGGCCGACGAACTGATGGCCGCGGCCGAGGTCGTCGCCGGACCGCTGCACATCCTGGTCAACAACGCCGGCATGACCCGCGACATGCTGGCGCTGCGCATGAAGGACGAGGACTGGCAGGCGGTGCTGGACGTCGATCTGAGCGCGCCGTTCCGCCTCGCCCGCGCCGCGCTGCGCGGCATGCTGCGCCGCCGCGCCGGGCGCATCATCAACATCTCCTCGATCATCGGCTCCACCGGCAACGCCGGACAGGTGAACTACGCCGCGGCCAAGGCCGGTCTGGTGGGCATGACCAAGGCGCTGGCGCAGGAAGTCGCCTCACGCGGCGTGACGGTCAATGTCGTCGCGCCCGGCTTCATCAAGACACCGATGACCGATGCCCTGTCCGAGGCCCAGCGCACCCGGCTCGGCGAGCAGATCCCGCTCGGGCGCCTCGGCCAGCCCGCCGATATCGCCGCCGCTGTCGTATATTTGTCATCCGACGAAGCCGGCTGGGTGACCGGGGCCACGCTGCACGTCAACGGCGGGATGGCGATGATCTGAAACCACGCATCCTTTCGCACGGGTGTTGCTCCACTGCCGCGGCGTGAAACCAACGGTTTTCGGGCTGTTGGCGCAGATGACAGAACCATGCTAATCGCGCCGAAGCTTCATCCGGCGTGGATTCTTCTAACAGATGGGTCGCACGGAAAAGCCTACCCCCCGAACGGGGACGCCCTGCCCGGGACCCTTGCCCGAGCCGGCAGGGACGAACCGGGTGGATATCATGGTCCAGACACACAGGACCTCTATGCAGGAGTTGCAGTTTCAATGAGCGAGATCGCCGATAAGGTTAAGAAGATCGTGGTGGAGCATCTGGGCGTCGAGGAGTCCAAGGTGACCGCCGAGGCATCCTTCATCGACGATCTGGGCGCGGACAGCCTGGACACGGTCGAGCTGGTGATGGCCTTCGAGGAGGCGTTCAGCGTGGAAATCCCCGAGGACGCTGCCGAGAAGATCGCCACCGTGAAGGACGCGATCGACTACATCGAGAAGCAGAAGGCCGCCTGAGCGGTTCGGCATAGCAGGGTCGGAAGCGATGCAGCGTCCGGACGCTAGGCGCGTCGTCGTCACTGGCATGGGCATTGCCAGTCCGCTCGGCATTGGGGTGGAGCATGTCTGGAATCGCTTGATCAACAGCGAGTCTGGCATTTCCTCGATCCAGTCCTTCGATACCAAGGATCTGGCTTGCACGATCGCCGGGCAGGTGCCGGCCGGCAGCCGGGCGGAAGGCAAGCTGGACCTCGCCGAATGGATCCCGATCAAGGACCAGAAGAAGATGGACCGCTTCATCCATCTGGCGATGGTCGCCGCCACCGAGGCGGTGGAGGATTCCGGCTGGACCCCCGACAACGAGGAAGACCGCTGCGCCACCGGCGTGATGATCGGCTCGGGCATCGGCGGCCTGCAGACGATCTCCGACGCCGCGCTGATGGTGCACCAGGGCAAGGCGCGGCGCCTGTCGCCGTTCTTCATCCCGGCGGCCCTGATCAACCTGGCCTCCGGCCATCTGTCGATCAAATACGGCTTCAAGGGCCCGAACCATTCCGTGGTGACCGCCTGCGCGACCGGGGTGCATGCCATCGGCGATGCGGCCCGGCTGATCATGTGGGGCGACGCGGACGTGATGGTCGCCGGCGGCGCGGAAGCCGCCGTCTGCGAAGTGGGCATCGCCGGCTTCGCCGCGGCGCGGGCGCTGTCGACCAGCTTCAACGACCGCCCGACCGAAGGCTCCCGCCCCTGGGACAAGGACCGCGACGGCTTCGTCATGGGTGAGGGCGCCGGCGTGGTGGTGCTCGAGGAATACGAGCATGCGAAGAAGCGCGGCGCGAAGATCTATGCCGAAGTGGCCGGCTACGGCATGTCCGGCGACGCGTTCCACATCACCGCACCGGCCGAGGGCCATGAAGGCGCCTTCCGCGCCATGAAGGCGGCGATGCGCAACGGCGGCATCAACACCGCCGACATCCAGTATGTGAACGCCCACGGAACCTCCACCCCGCTGGGCGACGACCTGGAACTGGAAGCGGTCGAGCGCCTGTTCGGCGACGATGCCAAGGGCCTGGCGATGTCCTCAACCAAATCGGCGACCGGGCACCTGCTCGGGGCTGCCGGCGCGGCCGAAGCGGTGTTCTCGATCCTGGCCGTGCGCGACGGCGTTGCCCCGCCGACGCTGAACCTGCACGAGCCGAGCCGCGCCAGCGTGATCGACCGGGTGGCCCGCGTGGCACAGCAGCGGCCGATCAAGGTGGCGCTGTCCAACAGCTTTGGATTTGGCGGCACCAACGCCAGCATCCTCTTCAGCGCGGTCTGACTTGCCGGACGACACGGAAACGGCGGGCCCCGGCCCGGCCGAACCCGTGTCGCAGCCGGCACCCATGCCACCCCCGCAACCTGCTCCCACGCCCCCGGCCGCCTCCGGAAACGGGTCTGACCGGCAAAAATCCCCACGCATCATCCCCAGCTTCGTCTCAATGCTGCTGCGCATGGTCCGCTGGCTGGTCTTCACCTTCGTGCTGCTCGGCGTCTGCGTCGGCGCCGCGCTGATGTACGCACAGCGCACCCTGAACATGCCCGGCCCGCTCGAGACCACACGCAACATCGTGGTGCCGCATGGCGGGCTCGATCCGATCGCCGACCGGTTGCTCGCTGCGGACGTGATCGCCGGGCGGCGCAACTTCCAGATCGCTACCCTGCTGACACGCCACGAGGGCAGCCTGCGTGCCGGCGAGTTCAGCTTCCCCGCCCATGCCTCGCTGCGCGAGGTGCTGACGGTGCTGCGCACGGCCCGGCCCGTGCAGCACAGCCTGACGATCCCCGAGGGCCTGACCGGCAAGCAGATCCAGGCGATCCTGGCGCACTCGGACGCCCTGTCCGGCCCCACCGAGGCGATCGAGGAGGGCAGCGTGCTGCCGCAGACCTACCAGTTCGAGCTCGGCACCTCCCCCGACGCGCTGCTCGCGCGCGCCCGGACCGCGATGGCGAAGACACTGGACCAGGAATGGACCAAACGCTCGCCCGACGTGAAGCTGGCCTCGGCGCGTGACGCGCTGATCCTGGCCAGCATCGTGGAACGCGAAACCGCCGTCGCCGACGAACGCCCGCATGTGGCGGCGGTGTTCCTGAACCGGTTAAAGGCCGGCATGAAGCTGCAGTCGGACCCGACCGTGGTCTTCGCCGCCTCCGCCGGCGCTGGCACGCTGGACCACCCGCTGACCCGCGTCGAACTCGACCGCGACGATCCCTACAACACCTACCGCATCCGCGGCCTCCCGCCGGGACCGATCTGCGCTCCGGGCATCGCCAGCCTGCGCGCCGTGCTGCATCCGGCAACGAGCGAGGATCTCTATTTTGTCGCCGACGGCACCGGGCGGCACGTGTTCGCGCGCACGCTGGACGAACACAACCGCAATGTCGCCCGCTGGCGGGCCCAGGCGTCACCCGCTACGCCTCCAACCGGGCCGACTCCGCCGGTCCCGGCATCGGCAACCGCGTCGCCGCCAACCGGAACACCGAAGCCACGCTGAGCCACGCGCGAACCAGGGATGGCGGAATAGCGGGAAAGCCAGGGTTCGCAGAAACGGGGCGCACTGTTACAACGCCGGGAACTCGGGAGACGCCTACGCATGACCCTCGCCTCGATGACCGGCTTCGCACGCAGCGAAGGTGCCGACAACGGCCTGACCTGGGCGTGGGAACTGCGCAGCGTCAACGGCCGCGGCCTGGAACTGCGCTTTCGCCTGCCGACCGGGCTGGACACGCTGGAGCCTGCCCTGCGCGATCTCGCCGGCAAGGTCCTGAAACGCGGCAACGTCACCGCCAACCTGACCGTCCGCCGGGAGGAGGCGCTGCAGCTGCTGCCGGACATGCCGGCGCTGGAACGCATGCTGGCCCTCGCGCAGGACCTGCACCGCCGCGTCCCCGGCAGCGCCGCGCCCAGCGCCGAGGGGCTTCTCGCTTTGCCCGGCGTGCTGCGCCAGGCCACCCCGGAACAGGCCAGCCCCGAACAGACCGAAGCGCTCGCCGCCGCCACCGCCGCCGCAGTCCGTGCGGGTTTCGTAGCCGCGCTCGATCAGCTGGTCACCGCCCGGCGCGGCGAGGGCAACCGGCTGGAAGCCACCCTGCGCGGACAGCTGGCCGAGATCGCCGCGCTCTGCGCGCAGGCGGCCACCGAAGCCGCCGACCAGCCCGCCCTGCAGCAAGCGCGGATGCTGGCCAACCTGCGCGCGCTGCTGACCGAACAGCCGGGCCTGCCAGAAGACCGCATCGCCCAGGAAGTTGCCCTGCTCGCCTCCAAATCGGACGTGCGCGAGGAGCTGGACCGGCTGGACGCGCATCTGCACGCCGCCCAGGCGCTGCTCGCCGAAGGCGAGAATATCGGCCGGCGGCTGGATTTCCTCGTGCAGGAATTCAACCGCGAGGCCAATACGCTGTGCAGCAAGTCCGCCAGCGTGAAGCTGACCGCCACCGGACTGAAGCTGAAGGCCACGATCGAGCAGCTGCGCGAGCAGGTGCAGAACATCGAATGAAACACCACCGATGACCGCCGTGCCGCATGCCATACCGCGCCGCGGCGTGTGCTTCGTCATCGCCGCCCCCTCGGGCGGCGGCAAGGGCGCCGTCACACAGGCATTGTTGAAGGCCGAGCCGGAGTTGTCGCTGTCGGTCAGCGCCACCACCCGCAAGCCGCGCGGCGACGAACGGGACGGCGTGCACTACCATTTCGTCGATCAGGCGCGCTTCGACGCGATGGTCGATGCCGGCGAGTTCCTGGAATACGCCCGCGTGTTCGGCCGCAACCATTACGGCACGCCGCGCGCACCGGTGCAGGCCGCGCTCGCGGCCGGGCGGGACGTGATCTTCGACATCGACTGGCAGGGCTATCATCAGCTGCGCACCGCCCTGCCCCGCGACGTGGTCGGTGTCTTCCTGCTGCCGCCGTCGATGGAGGAACTGGAGCGGCGGCTGCGCGGGCGCGGCACCGACACGCCCGCTGAAGTGGCCCAGCGCATGGCCACCGCGCACAACGAGATCTCGCACTGGATCGAGTTCGACCACGTGGTCCTGAACGACGCGTTCCCGGACACCCTTGCCGCCGTGCGGGCGATCCTGCAGGCCGCCAGGCTGCGCACCGAGCGGCAGACCGGCCTCGCCGATTTCATCGCCCGCCTCTCGCCCTAGCCCGCCGCCCATGTCCGCGCTGTTCGTCGTCATCGCCCCGGTCTTCCTGCTGATCGCGATGGGCCGGATCACTGTGTTGATGCGCTGGATGGACGCGCCGGGACTGCGCGGTCTGAACGATTTCATCTTCTACGCCGCCGTCCCGGCACTGCTGTTCCGCTCGATCGCCACGGCCTCGGAGATCAGCGTCGTCGGCGCCTCGTCGATCTATTTCGTCGCCTGCGCGATCGTCTATGCGCTGGCGATGCTGCTCGCACGGCTGCTGCTGGGCAGCGGCCTGGCGCAGGCGGCGGTGATCGGGCTGAACGCCAGCTTCGGCAACGCCGTGATGATGGGCATTCCCGTCATTGTCACGGCGTTCGGGCAGGGTGCGCTGAACTCGCTGCTGGGCATCATCCTGGTGCACACAGTGATCCTGCTGCCGGTGGCGACCAT
>CAINEA010000850.1 GCA_903847525.1 uncultured Acetobacteraceae bacterium
GGCCGGTGGTTTCCACGCGCGTCGGCATTGAAGGATTGGAAATGGAGGATGGCCGGCATTTTCTGGCCGCTGATACGGCCCCAGAATTTGCGGCTGCCGTTCTGCGCCTGCTGGATGACGCCGCGTTGCGCGAAAGCCTGGCACGGGCCGCGCGTGCTCGGTTGGAGGAATGCTTCTCCTGGACGATCGTTGCCCGGCAGTTCGAGGCGATCTGTTTGCGCACGATCGCCCGGTTGGACGCGGATTGATCGCCCGGGCCGGCCGCCGGGGCGCGCGGAGAAGTTAACTATTCGAAGCGACTAACTATACGTATCGGTTATCGTCCGCCTAAGATGCCGGCACAGGCTGGGTCCATAGGAAGTGTCGACTATGATGGCGCAGAATGACTCCACTGTCGTAGTTATAGGGGCGGGATTG
The DNA here is from genome assembly GCA_903847525.1 of uncultured Acetobacteraceae bacterium. GTDB lineage: Bacteria > Pseudomonadota > Alphaproteobacteria > Acetobacterales > Acetobacteraceae > PALSA-911. The sequence continues at coordinate 418 of CAINEA010000850.1, forward strand.
ACCGGTGCGGTCGCCGCCTTGGAATTGGCTCAGGCCGGTGTTTCGGTTGTCCTGATCGAGCGTGATGCGTGCGCTGTCAACCGGGCCAGCTTGCGCAATGAGGGCAAGGTTCATCTGGGCTTTGTCTTCGCCCATGATCAAAGCCTGGCGACGCCGCGTCTTATGATCGAGGGAGCGCTGACGTTCCGGTCCATACTTTCCGGCCTGACGGACGGCGCTGCTGACGGGCTGATTGCTTCCACCCCGTTCACCTATCTGGTGCCGGAGGATTCGCTGCTGCCCCCGAACGAGCTGGAGCGGCGATTCGCCGCGATGGAAGCGATATTCCTGGGCCGGATGTCCGACGAGCCCGACCTGGATTATCTCGGCACCCGGCCTGACCGCTTGTTTCGCCGCACGACGCTGGCCGCGCTGTCCGGCTATCTCGGCACGAGCGGTATGGCCGGCGGGTTCCTGACCGACGAGGTGGCGGTGGACACCGTTGCATTGGCCAGCATCATTCGCTCGGCGATTGCCGCGCAGCCGTTGGTCCGTTTCTGGCCGTGCCACCGGGCGACCGGCATTCAGCGACTGAAGGGGGGCTTCCGCGTGACCGGATCTGCTGTGCAAAACGTTGATCCGGGCGAGGCATGGCAAGTGGATGCGGCGCAGGTCGTGAATGTAACCTGGGAGAACCGGTTCCTGCTGGACGGGACGCTGGGCATTGCCCATCCGCCGGGCTGGCTGCACCGGCTGAAATACCGGGTGATCGCGCGCGTGCCGGACGCGATGCGCCTGGGGCCGTCGGTTACCATGGTGGTCGGACCCTTTGGCGACGTGGTTCAGCGCAGCGATGGAACGGCATTTTTCTCCCGGTATCCGGCCGGGCTGCAGGGCTGGACGCATGATGTGGCGCCGCCGGCCGCTTGGGAGGCGCCTTGCCGCGGTGTGCTGCCGGCCGATCAGGCCGCCGCGATGGCGCAGGCGATCCTGACAGCCATCGAGCCCTGGTATCCGGGCGCCGCGCAGGCCGAGCCGATCGAGGTGGATGCCGGGGCGATCGTTGCCTATGGGTGCACGGATGTCGATGATCCCGCCAGTGGGCTGCATGACCGGACGCGCGTTGGGGTGGAGTCGCATGACGGCTATCACAGCGTCGATCCGGGCAAGCTGACCACGGCGCCGTTGTTTGGTGTGCGGGCGGCGCGCGCCGTGATCGGGCGGTTATGACCGACTCCGCGGCATTTCCGCGTGTGGTTGCCTGTATGCCGGCTTGGAACGCCGCTGCCTTTGTTTCGCCTGTGCTTGAGTCCCTGGCCGCACAGACCTATCCCGCGTTGAGCGTGCTGATCTCGGTTGATGCCTGCGAGGACGGCACGGCGGAGCTTTGTGAGGCCTTCGCCGCCCGGCATGCCAATGTTCGGGTGGTGCGCCAGCCCCAACGCCTGGGCTGGGTGGAGAATTCCAACACCTTGCTGCGCATGGCCGACGGAGACTTTGTGTTCTTCGCATTCCACGACGACCCGTTGCGGCCCGACTATGTATCCAAGCTGGCCGCCGCTCTGCAACGATCGCCAGGGGCCGTGCTGGCGTTTTCCGACGTGGACACCAACCAGGGACGATACTGCTACGACGTGCTGGACGGCGTACGCGATCCCTATGCGAGAGCGCGGCATATCCTGAGAGGGGATGGGGAGTGGTGGGTTCCCAATCGTGGGTTGATGCGCGCTTCCGCGGCCAAAGCGGCCGGCGGGCTGCGGCGGCATTTGGCCGGTGAGTTTTCCGCCGACTGGCCCTGGCTGCTGCGGCTTGCGCTGATGGGCGAGTTCGTGCGCGTGCCCGATGCGCTGCTGCACAAAAACTTTCGGCCCACCGGGCTTTCAACAACCTGGAACAAGGGTTTTTCGCGCCGAGTAGGCGTGCAACTGGGCCTTTTGCGAGCGATCCAGTCGTCTGCGCTGCCCCCCGGTCAGAAGCTGCGGCTGCATGCCGGCCGGATTTGGCGCGGCGTGCAGGAAGAGCGCTGGCGATTGCAATCACGCCTGGGTCGCGCAGGAGCCTGACGTCCGAATGGCCCATTTCGCCACATCAGACGATTCCATGTCCATCTATCGTATTTATCTTGGTTCGGCGTTGGTCGCTTACCCGTTGCGGAGCGCGGTTCTGCTGCCGGCGCCGCTGCAATACAGCCTGCCAAGCCCAACATCTTGTGGCCGGGAATCACTCGATGGCCGGCCTGAGTAAACGAATGTGGCGCCGGGCCAATAGAACCGATGGGCTGCCCGGACCGGGCATGGGGCGGCGCACGGACCCGGCCGGCGCGGCCCGTTTTGCGGCACCGCGGATCAGCGTCATAATGGCTGCGTTCAATGCGGCCCCGTTTCTGGCGGCCGCGATCGACTCCCTGTTGGCACAGACCTTCCCCGACTTCGAGTTGATCGTCATCGATAACGGCTCCACGGATGCGACCGCCGCTATCCTGAGGAGTTACACCGATCCTCGTATCACGGTGCTGCGCCCAGGCCGCAACCTCGGCGTGGTCGGTGCGCGCAACCTGGGGTTTACCTCGGCGCGCGGGCAGTATCTGGCGGTGCATGACGCGGACGACATTAGCCTGCCAGTACGCTTTGCCCGGCAGGTCGAGTATTTGGACAACCATCCCGACTGCGTTCTGGTTTCCAGTGATATTTTTCGGTTGCATGCCAGTGGAACATTGACCCGCACGGACTACCGAGGGGCTGCATCGCCGCTGCTACTCGACTGGATGCTGTGTTTGGGCAATCCGATCGCGTTTTCCAGCACAATGATGCGCACGTCCGCTCTGCGCGCCCTGCCGGAGTTCCTCCGCCAGGAACGTTGCTATGCCGAGGATATGGACCTGTATGTGCGGATTCGTCTCCAGGGTTTTCTTGCCCGTCTGACAACGCCGTTGTTGATGTATCGGGTGCATCCGGGCGGGGCCTCGGTCCGGCACAGGCAGGAGATGGTCTCGCAGACGCGGTCCATCCTGCTCGAACAATGGGGGGTGAAGGCGTCCGATGACCAGTTCTTGCCGCAGGAATCGTATGCGACGGCGGCATCGGTGCTGGCGGGAGACGAAGGCTTGCTCGATGCGGACGCCTTCGGCCGGCTTCGCGCAGCATTGCTGCGTTTGCAGACCGAATTCTTAGCGCGGTTGCCGGACGGCTCCGAGCCGGAGATCGGCGCGGTGCAACGCTATACGGGCAAGGTCTGGGAGCAGATCGTGTGCCGTACCCTTTATGAGCAAGGCATGGATGCGCTTTGGTGGAAGGCGTTCGCCTGGCCGGCGTCGCGGCCGGGCGGCGCGACCGGACGCAGGGTCGTCGCGCTGCTGCGGGGCATGTTCAGCCGGCTGCGTCGGTAGCGCGATTTCTGTGCGAGCGCCAGACGGCGCGGACAAGCTGCCGTTGGCGGTCCTGTATGGCTATACGGCACGCTTGCGGATCAGGTAGCGCTGGCGACCATCGAGGACCAGTTCGCGGCGCTGGTTATGGATGGTGGTCGCGAAGCCGATCACGCCGGTGCTTCGGTTCGGCGACAATTCATCGATCGTCAGTGCCGGGTAGATCGTATCGTTGGCAAATACCGGCTTCAGAAAACGGCTCGATTGCTCAATGAACCCGACCAGGCTTTCCTCGACCATATAGGGAAACAGGCCCGCACCCGGGGCGGTCTGGATCAGCGCCTGGAAGCCGTGCGCGAGCAGATGCGGCATGCCGCGAGCGCGGCAGTATTCCACATCGTAGTGCACCGGGTGATTGTCGCCCGAGGCGCCCTGGAATGCCAGAAACACCGCTTCCGTCATGGTGCGGCTGGGCAGCACGAAGCGCTCGCCGAGGGCAAAATCCTCGAACCAGCGCTGGGTGGGAACCATGCGGTGTTCGGCGGGATCGAAGTCGCTCATACGGCCCCCGCTCATACCGCGCCTTCCCGGTGCAGGGCGGCGATCTCGTCCGGGCTGAATTTCAGCTCTGCCAGCACGGCGTCGGTGTCCTGGCCAAGGCCATGCACATCACCCATCACGGCCTCGACGTCGGTGAAGGTGAACGGCGGCAGCAGCGCCTTCACCGGGCCGGCGGGAGTGTTGATGTCGCGCCAGCGATTCCGCGCGGTGAATTGCGGATGTTCCCAGACCTCCTTCGCCGTGTTCAGCCGTCCGTTGGCGATGCCGGCCTCGTCGAGCAGGGCGACGACTTCCAGCGACGTCTTGTCGGCGAAGAAGGCCTCGATGATCGCCGTGATCTCCCCCCGGTGGGCGGCGCGCTGGGTGTTGGAGTTGAAGCGCGGGTCGTTCGTGAGTTCCGGCATGGCCAGCACCTTGGCACAGAACACCGCCCATTCGCGTTCATTCTGCAGGCCGAAGATCACCTGGCCATCCCTGGTGTCGTGCGCGCCATACGGTGCAAGAGCCGGATGGCTGGAGGGTGAGCGGGGAACCAGCGAGTTGTCGTAGGCATGGCGATAGATCGGATAGGTCATCCACTCCGCCAGCGCGTCCAGCATCGCGATCTTGACGTTCGCGCCCTGCCCGGTGCGCCCGCGCCGCACAAGGGCGGCCAGGATGCCGGAATGGGCGTACATGCCGGTGGCGATGTCGGCGGCGGAGATGCCGACGCGCGAGGGGGTTTCCGGTGTGCCGGTCACGCTCATCAGGCCGCTCTCGGCCTGGATCAGCAGGTCGTAGGCCTTCTTTTTCGCGAAAGGCCCGGTATCGCCGTAGCCGGAGATGTCGCAGA
>CAINEA010000851.1 GCA_903847525.1 uncultured Acetobacteraceae bacterium
CCGAGCGCCAGCAGCGCGGCAGGGTAGCAGGCGGACGGGTCGTTGTTGGCCAGCGAGCCGCCGATGGTGCCGCGATTGCGAACCTGGTTGTCGCCGATCCAGGATGCGAGATCGGCCAGCGCCGGAATGGCCTTCTGCACGTCGGCAGACCCGGCAACCGCGGCATGGGTGGTCATGGCGCCGATGGTGACAGCACCGCCCGACACGGTGATGCCGGTGAGGCCGAGCTTCGCCAGATCCACAACCGACGTCGGCTTCGCGAGGCGCTGCTTCAGGACGGGGATGAAGGTCATCCCGCCGGCGAGCGCCTTGGCTTCGTCGTCGGTTTTGAGCGCCTTCACCGCATCGGCGACGCTGCCCGGCTTCTGATAGGTGAAATCATACATCGTGCATGTCCTTCTTTATTCGGCAGCCAAAGCCGGTTTGCCGGCCTGAATGAGTGACCAGATCTTCTGCGGAGTCGCCGGCATGTTGATATGCCGAACGCCGTACTCCTTCAGCGCATCCACCAGCGCGTTGATCACCGCCGGCGGGGAGCCGATGGCGCCCACCTCGCCGCAACCCTTTACACCCAACGGATTATGCGTGCAGAGCGTTGTTTCGGTGCCCACCGAGATGTTCGGCAAGTTATCCGCGCGCGGCATCGTGTAGTCCATCATCGAGCCGGACAGAAGCTGGCCTTCCTTGTCGTAGATCGCCGCTTCCAGCAGCGCCTGGCCGATACCCTGTGCCACGCCGCCCTGGATCTGGCCTTCCACGATCATCGGATTGACCACCCGGCCGACATCGTCCACCGCGGAGAAATTGATCACCGTGGTGACGCCGGTTTCCGGATCGATCTCCACTTCGGCGATATGGCAGCCGCCTGGGAAGGTGAAGTTCTTCGGATCGTAGAACGCGGTCTCGTCCAGGCCCGGCTCGAGTTCCTCGATCGGGTAGTTGTGCGGGACATAGGCCGCAAGCGAGATATCCGTCAGGGTCTTGGTCTTGTCGGTGCCGGCCACCGAGAAGACGTTGTCCTTGAACTCGATATCCTCGACCGCGGCTTCCATCAGATGGGCGGCGATCTTCTTGCCCTTGGCGATGATCTTGTCCATCGCCTTGACCATCGCCGTGCCGCCGACCGCGAGCGAGCGGCTGCCATAGGTGCCCATGCCGAACGGGATCTTGGCTGTATCGCCGTGCACCACCTCGACCTGGCTCATCGGCACGCCGAGCTGTTCGCACACCAGCTGTGCCAGCGTTGTCTCGTGCCCCTGGCCGTGGCTGTGGGTGCCGGTGAACACGGTGACCGATCCGGTCGGGTGCACGCGGATATTGGCGACCTCATACAGGCCCGCACGCGCGCCGAGCGACCCGACGACGGCCGAGGGCGCGATGCCGCAGGCTTCCAGATAAGTGGAAATGCCGATGCCGCGCAGCTTGCCCTTGGCGGCGGCGGTCTGGCGACGGGCCTCGAAGCCGGCATAATCCGCCGCCTTCAGCGCCGAGTTCAGCGTCGCCGTGTAGTCGCCGCTATCGTATTGCAGGGCCACAGGGGTCTGATACGGAAACGCGTCGGACGGAATGAAGTTCTTGCGGCGCAGTTCGATCTTGTCGATGCCGGTGTCCTTCGCCACCGCATCCACCAGTCGCTCGACCAGGAAGGTCGCCTCCGGCCGGCCGGCGCCGCGATAGGCATCGACGGGCACCGTGTTGGTGAACACCGCCTTCACTTCGACATAGATCGCGGGGGTTTTGTACACGCCGGCCAGCAGCGTCGCGTACAGATAGGTCGGCACCGCCGGCGCGAAGGTCGAGAGATAGGCGCCCATGTTGCACAGCGTGTTGACCCGCAGGGCCAGGAAATGGCCTTCGGCGTCGATCGCCATTTCGGCGGTGCTGTCATGGTCGCGGCCATGCGCATCCGACATGAAACTTTCGGTGCGTTCGGCGGTCCATTTGATCGGCCGGCGCACCTTGGCCGAGGCCCAGGTAACGATCGCCTCTTCGGCGTAGTGGTAGATCTTCGAGCCGAAGCCGCCGCCGACATCGGGGGCGACGACGCGCAGCTTGTTCTCGGGGATGTGCAGCACGAAGGCGCCCATCAGCAGCCGGATCACGTGCGGGTTCTGGCTGGTGGTATAGAGCGTGTAGTCGCCGGAGTTCACATCGAAATCGCCGATGGCGGCGCGCGGCTCCATGGCGTTCGGGATCAGCCGGTTGTTCAGCAGATCGAGGCGAACGACCTTGTGGGCGGAGGCGAAGGCGGCATCGACCATCGCCTTGTCGCCGAGATGCCAGTCGTAGCAGATGTTACCAGGCGCGTCGTCATGCACGGCGGTGGCGCCGGGGGCAATCGCGTCGCGCACGCCGGCAACCGCCGGCAGGTCTTCCAGGTCGATCACCAGCAATTCCGCGGCGTCCTTGGCCTGCTGGCGGGTTTCCGCGATGACCACGGCGATGGGATCGCCGACATGGCGCACCTTGCCGACCGCGAGCACCGGGTGCTTCGGCTCGGCCATCGGACTGCCGTCCTTGTTGTGGATCTGCCAGCCGCAGGGCAGGCCGCCGATCTCCTCGGCGTCGAGGTCCGCACCGGTGAACACCGCCAGCACGCCGGGGGCCGCCTTGGCTGCCGAAATGTCGATGGAAAGGATTTTCGCGTGCGGCCGGTCGGAGCGCTTGATGCTCGCATAGGTCTGGCCGGGACGGTTGATGTCGTCGGTGTAGTTGCCCTTGCCGTTCAGGAAACGCTGGTCTTCCTTGCGACGGACCGAGGCGCCGATGCCTTCGAAACCCATTTTCTACTCCCCCCTTGCCGGGCGCGGCGCCCGCTGCTCGTGCCGCGAAGATCGTTCGGTAACCGTTGTCGGCCCATGGCCTTGATCGGATCGTCGGCCTTCCGCCGGTTCGGTCCTGCTTTGGCGATTGCCTACTCGGCGGCGACCTTGCCGTGCATCAGCGGCCACGCGGCCACGATCGCCTTGACGATATTGTGATAGCCGGTGCAGCGGCAGAGATTGCCTTCCAGACCCTCGCGGATTTCCTGCTCGGTGATGCCCTGCGGATGGGTGTTCACCAGGTCGATCGCGCTCATGACCATGCCCGGGGTGCAGAAGCCGCATTGCAGGGCGTGATGCTCGCGGAACATTTCCTGCATCGGATGCAGCGTGCCGTCGGCGGCGGCGAGGCCCTCGATCGTGACGACCGACGCGCCCTCGGCCTGCAGCGCCAGCATGGTACAGGACTTGACCGATTTGCCGTCCACATGCACGACACAGGCGCCGCACTGGCTGGTGTCGCAGCCGACATGGGTGCCGGTCATGCCGAGCGTTTCCCGCAGCAACTCCACCAGCAGGGTACGACCCTCGACCGTCGCCGTGTGCTGCTTGCCGTTCACCGTCAGCGTTACCTGAGGCATGGAAGTCCCCCCTGATCGTCTTGAAGCCGAAACACGCCCGGGCGCGACTGGGCACCCGGGCGAATGGCCGGAGTGTGGCCGCGGGGCCGGGGTGCGGTCAAGCGGTGTGAAGGGAGGAAGGCCAAGGGGTCGGATCCCCTGGCCTTCCTTCACCCGCCGCCCAGGGAACTGCTTGACTAAGAGCAATCAAAATCCAATGCTATCACGAAACGGGAGGCTGTTTCGATGCGGATGCTCTTGAAGCTTGCGACATCTGGAGCAACGCCGCTCACGGAAGCCAAATTCGGCGCCGCTGGTGCGTCCGTTGCGTTGCGTCGGCTGTTCGCAGCAGGGACGGCACCCGCCGGGCAGGGTGTCGCGGCGGCCGCGCCGGCCGCCTGGTATGTCGCGGAGGCCCTGGCCGGGAGCAGTTTCGGCGCCACCAGCGCGCATCCGTGGGATCTGGCGCATGCGGCGCTGCGCGATGGGATCGGCCTGGCGAACACACATGTGCTTGCCGCCGAGCCCGACCTGGAACAGGCCTGGCCACAGGACAAGGACGACCTGCGCGGGCGGCCGATGGCCGCCGCGGGTGACAATGCGCGGGGAGATGCAGAAAAAGGAGCGCCATTCGACATGGGCGGCGCCTTCGCCTGGCATCTGGACTCCGAGCATTCCGACCTGCGCCGGGCGCGCCTGGAAGTGGGCGAGGCCGGCAATTCCGTTACCATCGTGCATCTGGACACCGGGTACGACGACCAGCACGCCGCCTTGCCGATCCATCTGGACCATGCGCGCGAACGCAACTTCGTCGGCGACGGACCCGATGCGGTGGACCGCACCCCCACGAGCGGGCTGCTGAAGAACCGCGGCCACGGTACCGGAACGATCGGCATCCTGGCCGGCGGTGATGCCAACCTACTGACCTCCGGCCTGGATATCGCGCCCAATTTCGGCCCGATCGGCGGCGCCCCGCTGGCCAAGGTGGTGCCGGTGCGGATCGCCAACTCGGTGGTGCATTTCTGGACCAGCACCGTGGCGCAGGGCATCGACTACGCCCGCGAGATCGGCGCCGACGTGCTGTCCATGAGCATGGGGGGTATTCCGTCGCAGGCTTGGGCGGATGCGGTGAATGCCGCCTACGAAGCGGGAGTGGTGCTGGTATGTGCGGCCGGCAACAGCTTTGGCGGGCTGCCGACCAGCCTGATCGTGTATCCCGCGCGGTTTCAGCGGGTGATCGCTGCCTGCGGGATCATGGCCAAAGGGCATCCCTATTACGGGCTGGGCGGCCCGATGGAGGGCTGTATCGGGCCGGCGAGCAAGATGGCGACGGCGATGGCGGCCTGCACGCCGAACATCCCGTGGCTTCGGCTCGGCGCGCCGAACGTGGTGGACATGGATGGAGCCGGCACCTCGGCGGCAACGCCGCAGGTTGCCGCCGCGGCCGCGCTGTGGCTGGCGAAGAACGGCGACAATTTCCCCACGCGCGACTGGCGCCGGGTGGAGGCGGTGCGCGCCGCGCTGTTCGGCAGCGCCAAGCTTCCGGACGGCGCGGATCAATCGGCCTATTTCGGCCACGGAATGCTGAGTGCGCGCGACGCGCTCGACATCGTGCCGAGCGCGGGCGAACTGCGGCAGACCGATCCGGACAGCGCTAGCTTCGCGTTCCTGCACCTGCTGTCCAGCGTGTTCGGTGCCGCTGGCGGCGAGGATGTGCGCGCGCGCGACATGTTCAACATCGAACTGGCCCAGGTGGCGCTGAGCAGCCGGGCCGCGCGGCTGGCAGTGCCGGACCCGCATCTGCCGCCCGAGGCGATCGATGCCGGCCAGCGGCGGCGGTTTCTGGAAGCGATCCTGGATGAGCCAACCATCTCGCGCGCGCTGCGCCAGCGCCTGGGTGATTTGCTGGGCCGGAGCAGTGCCGGGCCCAGCCCGGCGGAGCCGATTGCGGCGGAAGCCGTTTGGCCGCGGGGGGAGGACCTGCCTTGGCGCATCGCCCAGCCGTTGCCCGCGCGGCGGCGATTGCGGGTGTTCGCGTCCGACCCGGCCGACAGCAGCCGACTCGATACCGCCGCCATCAACCTCGCCACGGTTGCCATACCCTGGGAGAAGCTGGAACCCGGGCCTGTCGGCGAGTATCTGGAGGTGATCGACGTCGATCCTGCCTCCGACGCCGTTTACGCGCCGGTGGAACTCGATAGTTTCGTCCTACTGGCCCAGGACGGGTTGGCGCCGAGCGAGGGCAATCCGCAGTTCCATCAGCAGATGGTCTACGCGGTGGCGATGCGCACGATCCGCAATTTCGAGATTGCGCTGGGACGGCGGATGCTGTGGGCGGAGCGGCGGCTGAGCGAACCCGGCCAGCCCTTCGTGCCGGCGCCGGATGGCGGCTATGTCCAGCGGCTGCGGCTTTATCCGCACGCGCTGCGCGAGCAGAACGCCTATTACAGCCCCGACAAGAAGGCGCTGCTGTTCGGCTACTACGCCGATCCCGGCATCTCCGCCGGGCAGCGCACCATATTCACCTGCCTGTCGCACGATATCATCGCACACGAAACCACACACGCCCTGCTGGACGGGCTGAACCGGCGCTACCAGGAAAACACCAACCCGGACGTGATGGCGTTCCACGAGGCCTTCGCCGACATCGTGGCGATCTTCCAGCATTTTACTCTGCCCGAATTGCTGCGCTTCGAGATCGGGCGGCAGCGCGGCGATCTGTGGAATCCCACGATGCTGTCGGACCTGGCGCGCCAGTTCGGCCGCTCGCTGCACAACGAGCGGGCGCTTAGGCAGGCGATCGACCCGGCGAACGTGCCGCGGCCGGGGACCGAGCCGCAGGAGACGTTGAAGAGCTATGCCGAGGTGAGCGAACCGCACGACCGCGGGGCCATTCTGGTGGCGGCAGTGTTCGAGGCGTTCGTTGCGATCTACACCCACCGCACCGCCGACCTGTTCCGCATCGCCACCGGCGGCAGCGGCGTGCTGGCGGCCGGCGCCATCCATCCCGATCTGATCGAGCGGCTGGCGCAGACCGCCGCCGACACCGCCCAGCGCGTGCTGACGGTCTGCATCCGGGCGATCGACTACATGCCGCCGGTGGACCCGACCTTCGGCGATTACCTGAGGGCGGTGATCACCGCCGATGTGGACCTCGCGCCGGAGAGCGCGATCAACTATCGGGTCGCGTTCGCCGAGGCGTTGTCGCGGCGGGGCATCTATCCGCCCGACATCACCAGCGTGTCGCCCGACAGCCTGGTCTGGAGCACGCCGGACGGGCCGGTGCAGTCGGCTCGGCTGAACGATTTCATCCGCACCCTGCCGCTGGCGTCGTACACTCAGAGCGACAGGCGCATGGCGTTCGATTCCGCCAAACAGAATGCCGCCCTGCTGCACAACTGGCTGGCGGACAACCTGGACATTTCGATGGCGCAGTCGCTGGGGCTCGATTTCCGTATCGTCGGGCGCAACGGGCGGCCGCGCTTCGAGGTGCACTCGGTGCGTCCGGCGCGGCGCGTGACGCCGGACGGCGAGACGCGCACGGATGTGGTTGTGCTGATCACCCAGCGGCGGCGCATTCCGCTCGATCCGGCCAATCCGGATGGCCCCGGCATGTGGTTCCGCGGCGGCTGCACGCTGGTGATGGACCGGGAATACGGCACCGACCCGATCCGCTATGCGATCGTGCGGCCGGTGTGGAGCCAGGAGGGCGAACGCCGCCGCGACCGGTGGGCCGCGCAGGCAGGGCATGGGCCGAACGCGCTGTATGGCGCGCCGGCGAACGGGACCGCCGCCGAACCATTTGCCGCGCTGCATCGGGGCCTGCGGCCATCGGACTCGGATATTCCGTCAGGAGTGGGTTGAATGGCACGCGTACCGAGAAAGACGCCTTCTGCACCCGGACCCGCGAGCACGGCTGCGCCGGTGGGAGCAGGCGCGAGCGGCGACGGGGAAATCCGGGTGCGGATGTACCGCCATGGGCTCGGCGACTGCTTCGTCGTCTCATTGATCCAGCCGCCGCGCGATCCGTTTCATATCATGATCGATTGCGGCGTGATCCTGGGCACGCCGGGGGCCAAAGACCGGCTGGCGGCGGTGCTCGATGACATCGTCAAGCTGACCGGCGGCAAGGTGGACGTGCTGGTGGTGACGCACGAGCATTACGACCATGTGTCGGGCTTCGTGCTGTGCGACGAGAAGTTCGCCGCCGCCGGGAAGCCGGAGGCGGGTAAGCTGTCGGTCGACAAGGTCTGGTTCGCCTGGACCGAGAAGCCGGACGATGCGTTGGCCGGGCAACTGCGCGACCAGCGGCAGAAGCGCAAGGAGGCGCTGAGCGGGCTCGTCAACCGGCTGCACGGGATGGGGGCGGCGGCCCAGGAAGGCGCGAGCGACATCGTGCAGGCGCTGCGGTTTTTCGGCGTGGACGCGACGGGTACGGACAGTGGTGGGGCGGACGGCAGGGCCGCTGCCGGGGGGGCGACACAGCAGGCGATGGCGTTCGCCAAGCTGCTGTCTGCGGATGTGACGTTCTGGGAGCCGGGGCAGTCCTGGAACTCGGACAGTGCGCCGGGGATCAAGGTGTACATGCTCGGGCCGCCGCGCGACACAACAGCGCTGCACAAGACCGATTCCACCGCTGAGGTCTATCATCTCGATGCCGGCTTCCTGGAGGCGGCGGTCAACCTGGCCGGCGATACCGGAGGGGATGGCGGGCGGCCCTACACGCCGTTCGGCAAGGGCTACGGCAAGCCGTTGAGCGACATCGTGGCGGGAAAGCCGGGTGGCCCGGTGGGGCAGTTCATCAACGAGCATTATCTGGGGCCGGGCAGCGCCAGCCCGGAGACGGATGTGAGCTGGCGGCGGATCGACGATGCCTGGCTCGGCAGCGCCGAGCAGCTGGCGCTGGCGCTCGACAGCGCCACCAACAACACCAGCCTGGCGCTGGCGATCGAGCTAACCGGTTCCGGCAAGGTGCTGCTGTTCCCCGCCGATGCGCAGGTCGGCAACTGGCTTTCCTGGCAGGCGCTGCAATGGAAGGACGGCGACCGGACGGTGACCACGGCGGACCTGCTGGCGCGGACGCGGTTCTACAAAGTCGGCCATCACGGCAGCCACAATGCGACGCTGAAGATGAAGGGGCTGGAGCTGATGCCCGCCTCCGGGCTCGTGGCGTTCATCCCCGTGGACGAGGCGATGGCGAAGGTGAAGCGCTGGATGGAAATGCCGCTGCCGCATCTGCTGGACGCGCTGCACGAACATTGCGGCGACGCGGTGATCCGCATCGACAAGGAACTCGGCGCGGCAATCCCCGGCCTGAGCAGCGGCGGCACCGGGGGGCCGTTCGGCAGCCTGTACCACGAATGGGTGCAGGCGCTTTGAGAGAGGAGTCCGTCCGGGCAGCGACGACTGACAGGGGCGCGCGGGAACTCAGGCCATCGCCATGGCGGCGATCGGTTCTCCCGGCGCGTGCTCCAGGTGGCAGGCGGTTTGGTGGCCGGTGCCGACGCTGCGCAGTTGCGGCTCCTCGGTCCGGCAGCGGTCGAAGGCGAAGGGGCAGCGGGTGTGGAAGCGGCAGCCGCTCGGTGGGTTGATCGGGCTGGGTACGTCGCCAGTCAGGATCACTCGGTTGCGTGGCGCGTCCGGGTCCGGCACCGGCACGGCGGAGAGCAAAGCGCGGGTGTAGGGGTGGTGGGATTTCGAGAACAGCGTGCGACGGTCGGTCAGTTCGACGATGCGGCCGAGATACATCACCGCCACCCGATGCGTCAGATGCTCGACGATCGCCAGGTCATGGCTGATGAACAGCAGGGCCAAGCCCAATTCGTCCTGCAGGTCCGATAGCAGATTGACGATCTGCGCCTTTACCGACACGTCCAGCGCGGATACCGCCTCGTCGCAGATGATCAGATCGGCGCCGGGGGCGAGCGCGCGGGCAATGCCGATGCGCTGGCGCTGGCCGCCGGAGAATTCGTGCGGAAAGCGGCGCATGGCGTCACGCGGCAGGCGGACCTTGTCCATCAGCGCCGCGACCTTGTCGTCGATATCGGAGCCGCCCTTGGCCAGGCCGAAATTGATCAGCGGTTCGGCGAGGATGTCGCGCACGCGCATGCGCGGATTGAGGCTGCTGAACGGGTCCTGGAACACCACCTGGATGCGCCGGCGGAGTTTTCGCAGCTGCGACAGCGGGATATTGTCGATCCGTTCGCCGTCCAGCACCACCTGGCCCGCGGTCGGCTCGATCAGGCGCAGGATCGCCTTGCCGACGGTGGATTTGCCGCAGCCGGATTCGCCGACCAGCGACAGGGTTTCGCCCTTGGCGATGTCGAAGCTGACGCCGTCCACCGCGTAGACATTGGCGGTCACGCCGCCGAACAGGCCGCCATGGATGGGGAAGTGTTTCTTGAGGTCGTTGACCTCCAGCAGCTTGCTCATGCCGCCATCCCCGCTTCGCGTTCGGCGTAGTGGCAGGCGACGAAATGGCCGGGCAGCTTGGCCTCGATGGCCGGGGCCACGGAACGGCAGAGATCGGTCGCCAGGTCGCAGCGCCCGGCGAAGGCGCAGCCGACGATCGGCTTGCGCAGGCTCGGCACCAGGCCGGGGATTTCGGCCAGCTTGCTTCGCCCCCCTTCCACCAGCGACGAACCCAATTTCGGCACCGCACCGATCAGCCCGCGGGTATAGGGATGCTTGGGACGGGCGAAGATCTCGCGGACCGCGGCTTCCTCGACCTTGCGCCCGGCATACATGACCACGACGCGCTGGGCCATTTCCGCGACCACGCCGAGATCGTGGGTAATCAGCATGATCGCGCTGCCAAGCCGGGTTTTCAGGTCGCGCATCAGGTCGAGAATCTGCGCCTGGATGGTTACGTCCAGCGCGGTCGTCGGTTCGTCGGCGATCAGCAGCTTCGGGTTGCAGGCCAGCGCCATCGCGATCATCACGCGCTGGCGCATGCCGCCGGAAAGCTGGTGCGGATATTCGCGCACGCGGCGGCCCGGTGCCGGAATGCCCACGAGCGTGAGCATTTCCACCGCGCGGGCCTCGGCCTGCTGGCGGTTCATGCCCTGGTGCAGTTCCAGCGTCTCGCCGATCTGCCGGCCCACGGTCAGCACCGGGTTCAAGCTGGTCATCGGTTCCTGGAAGATCATGGAGATGCTGTTGCCGCGGATCTTCCGCATCTCGGCCTCGGACAACCGCAACAAATCCTCGCCCTGGAACAGGATCTTACCGGCGATCTTGCCCGGCGGTTCGGCGATCAGGCGCAGGATCGACATCGATGTGACGGATTTGCCGCAGCCGGACTCGCCGACGATGGCCACGGTTTCGCCGGCTTCGATATGAAACGACAGCCCCTCCACCGCGCGCACCACGCCATCGATGGTGCCGAAATGGGTTTGCAGATTCTGGACGTCCAGCAGCGCCATGCGATTAAAGCCTCTTGGCCAGGCGGGGATCGAGCGCATCGCGCAAGCCGTCACCGAGCAGGTTAACCGCAAGCACTGTGACCGACAGGAAGGCGGCTGGGAAAAACACGATGTACGGCTTGACCTGCCACAGCGCGCGGCCCTCGGCCATGATGTTGCCCCAGCTCGGGATGGTCGGCGGCGTGCCGGCGCCGATGAAGGACAGGATCGATTCCGTGATCATCGCGGAGGCGCAGATGAAGGTCGCCTGCACCATCAGCGGCGCCAGCGTGTTCGGCAGAATATGCTTCCAGATGATCGCCGGGGTCCGGGTTCCCGAAGCGACCGCGGCTTCCACATAGGGCTGTTCGCGAAGGCTGAGCACCACGCCGCGCACCAGGCGGGAGACCGGGGCGATCTGCGCGATGCTGATGGCGACGATCACGTTGCCGACGGAGCCACGGGTCAGCGCCATCAGGGCGATCGCCAAAAGGATCGGCGGGATCGACATTAGCCCGTCCATCACCCGCATAATCACGGTATCCAGCGCGCGCACGAAGCCGGACACCAGCCCGATGAAGGCGCCGATCGCCGAGGCGATGGCCGCCACCGAGAAGCCGACGATCAAGGAAACGCGGGAGCCGTACATGACGCGCGAGTAGATATCCCGCCCCAGCATGTCCGTGCCGAACCAATAGAGCGCCGAGGGGGGGCGGGTGCGCTTGGCCGGGGCCAGCGCCGTCGGGTCCACGGTGCCGAGATAGGGAGCGAAGATCGCGATGAACAGCATGATGCCGATCAGCACGCCGCCGACCACGACCGTAGGGTAACGGCGGAAGAAGGTGCCGAAGCGACCCCGCTCGCGCACCGGCGGCAGCACGTCCGCCAGCACGGGGGCCGCGGCGTAATGGGTGGGGAGTACGGCGGCATCCGCCATGTTCAGGCTGGAAGTATTCAATACCGGATCCTCGGATCGAACAGCGTGTAGAGCAAATCGACGCCCAGATTGACCAGCACGTACATAAAGCTGAACAGCAGGACCACGCCCTGGATCACCGGATAGTCGCGGCGCAGGATCGCGTCCACCGTGAGGCGCCCGAGGCCGGGAATGGCGAACACGCTCTCGGTCACGACCGCCCCGCCGATCAGGGAGGCGAAGCCGATGCCAACGATGGTCACGATCGGCACCGCCGCGTTCTTCAGGGCATGGCGCATCAGCATGCCGCGCTCGCCCACGCCCTTGGCGCGGGCGGTGCGGATGTAATCCTGCGACAGCACATCCAGCATCGTGGCGCGGGTGATGCGCGCGATCAGCGCCATGAAGACCAGGCCCAAGGCCACCGCCGGCAGGATCAGGTTTCTCAGGCACGGCCACAGGCCCTTGGAGATCGACACGAAGCCCTGCACCGGAAGCCAGTCCAGTTCCAGCGCGAAGATATAGGCCAGCAGATACCCGACCACGAAGACCGGGGTGGAAAACCCGAACACCGCCGTCGCCATCACCAAGCGGTCGACCCAGGTGCCGTGCTTCCACGCCGCCAGAACGCCCATGGGAATGGCCGTTATCAGCGACAGGAATAGCGTCAGCACCATCAGCGACATCGTCGGCTCGATCCGCTGGCTGATCATGTGGGTGACCGGCAGATTGGTGAAGATCGAGACGCCGAGGTCGCCCTGCACGACATGCCACAGCCATTCGCCGAAGCGGACGACGAATGGCCGGTCGAGGCCGAGCGAGGCGCGGATGCGATCCACGTCCTCCGGCGTCGCCTGGTCCCCGGCGATGATCGCCGCCGGGTCTCCGGGCGCGATGTAGAGCAGGCTGAACACGAACAGCGCCACCAGCAGCATGACCGGAATGGTGGCGAGTACGCGCCTGAAGATATAGGCGAACATGTCCCTACCTATGAAGAATTCGAACGCGCGAAAGACAGCCCTGTGGAGTCACAGGGCGTCTTCCGGCAAGCCTGTGCGCAAAGCCAGTATTTGCCAAGCCGTCAGGGCCAAGCCCTCAGGCCTTCTTCACGTCCCAGAACACCGGGAACGGCGCCTGCACGATCCCGGAGACATCGTTGCGCCAGGCCTGCTTCATTTTGAAGAAGCCGGTCTGCAGATAGGTGACGAACTCCATCGATGCCTTGTTGATCTTCACCGCGGCGGCTTTCTCGGCCGCGAGGTCGGGGGCGGCGTACCATTCGGCGATATGGCCCTGAACCTCGTCCGATTTCGGCCAGCCGAACCAGGCTGTCGGGCCGCTGGCATCCAGCGCGGTATAAGGTGCGGGGTTCACGCAGTCCGCCCCGGCGTGCCAGGTGTGGAAGATGTTCCAGCCCCCCTTGTCGATCGGCTCCTTGCTGGCGCGGCGCTGGCCGACGGTGCCCCAGTCCAGCGCCTGGTAATCGACATTCATCCCGATCTGCTTCAGCAGGTCGGCGGTCACATCGCCCTGGTTCTTGGTGATGGCGACATCGGTCGCCACGCACAGCACAACCTTCTCGCCATTGTAGCCGGCCTCGGCCAGCAGCTTCTTGGCGCCGGCGATGTCACGCTTGCCCTTCAACGGCTCGCCGCCGGCTTCATTGTAGAGCGGCGTGCCGGGCGTGAAGTAGCTGGGCAGTTCAGACCACAGGCTTTCGTCGTCGCCCACCACCGCGCGCATGTAGTCGGGCTGGCTGAGCGCCATCTGCACGGCGCGGCGCACGCGCACGTCGTTGAACGGCGGGTTCAGATGGTTCATCCGGAACGAGCCGATATTGCCGAGCGCGTCGGCGACGTCGACCTTGATGTTCTTGTTCTTCGCCAGCAACGGAACCAGGTCCGGCAGCGGCGTCTCCACCCAATCGACCTCGCCGTTCTGCAACGCCGCGGCGGCGGTCGCGCCGTCCGGCAGGATCTGCCACTCGATCCG
This sequence comes from uncultured Acetobacteraceae bacterium, assembly GCA_903847525.1. GTDB lineage: Bacteria > Pseudomonadota > Alphaproteobacteria > Acetobacterales > Acetobacteraceae > PALSA-911. The sequence continues at coordinate 13,694 of CAINEA010000851.1, forward strand.
GTCCAGATACATCCGCCGCCCGCCCGCCAGCCAGCTCGCCGGCTCGTCGCGCGGCACATAGGCATCGTTCTTCACGAACACGGCCTTGGAGCCGGGCACCCACTCGTCGCGCGCGAAGCGCATCGGGCCGGAGCCGACATATTCGGAGATCTGCTTGAACGGGTCGGTCTGCGCGATCCGCTCCGGCATGATGAAGCAGGCCGGGGTGGACGCCTTGCCGAGCGCGAACAGCATTTTGGTGAACGGCTTGTTCATGCGGATGCGAAAGCTGCGGTCGTCGATCACCTCGACCGCATCCAACTGTTTGCGGATGATCGCGCCCATCGTGTCGCGGAACATCCAGCGGTTGAACGAGGCGACCGCATCCTTCGCCAGCACCGGCGTGCCGTCGTGGAATTTGAGGCCGGTGCGGAGCTTGAAGGTCCAGGTCTTGAAGTCGTCGCTGACCTCATGGCCCTCCGCCATCTGCGGCTTCGGCGTCAAATTGGCATCGACGCCATAAAGCTGCTCCCACACCAGCAGCGAGGCATTGCGCACGACGTATTGCGTGGTCCAGATCGGATCGAAATTGGCCAGATTGGCTTGCGGCACGAACCGCAGCACCTTGGAATCGGCGGCCCGGGCCACGGTCGGCATCGCCAGGCCTCCCGTTGCCGCCCCCGCTGCCACCATGGAGCCAATTGCGGTGGTCTTCAGAAAATCACGACGCTTCATCAGCTGAATTGCCCCTGTATCCTACGATTGGTTGATCGTTCGCTCGGTTTATCATGCCCGCTTCCGGGAAGTGGATCGCCGATTTATCGGCTCGAAGTCTTCAATTGCCGCATGCCCCTGCACGTTTTTCCCGCCAGCGCTTCTCTCGCCGACGTTTTCGTCAAATGTCGATTATAGCCTGCCCCATCCTGAAACCCGGCACCAGATATTTGGCCGCCCACAATCCGGTCCTTGCACCGGCCGTGCCAGATCGGGTGGGGCCATCGGAGAAGGAAGCAAGGCCAGGGGGCGCTGCCCCCTGGCCCCCCGCCAAAGGCTCGCCTTTGGAAACATCCAATGGGTTTGAGTGGGCAAGGGGGCCGACCACGACCTTGCATGGTCTGAATAGGCCCCCTTGCCCACTCAAACCCGTATCGGGTTCTAAGGGCTTGCCCTTAGCGGGGTCCAGGGGCAGAGCCCCTGTCCTTCCTTCCCTTCCCCCGATGGCCCTGCCCGTTCAGGTCACGTCCGCTGCAGGTTCCAGAAGATAGCGAAGCCGGAGACGCGGCCGGACAGGTCGCGGCGGAGTGCGGTGTTCGAGTTGTAGGAGCCGAGGGGGATGAACGTTACCTCCCGCATCGTGACGCGCTGGATATCGGCGGCGATGGCCTGGCGGGAGGCCAGGTCCGGGGCGTCGATCCAGGATTCGCGCAGTTCCTCCAGCCGGGGGACCGTCGGCCAACCGGGCCAGCCGGCCAGGCCGTTGCCGCGCACCAGCGGATGCACCGCGGGATCGGCGAAGTCGAAGCTGGAAAAGCTGGTGCACAGGGCCGACCAGCCGCCCTTGTCGAGCGGTTCGCGGTTGGCGCGGCGCTGGATGACGGTGCCCCAGTCCGACAGGTCGAAGTTCATGTCGAAGCCCAGGCGGTGGAACAGGTCACCGGCCACCTGCGTGAGTGCGGCCGGGGCCAGGATGTCGGTGGGGCCGATCAGGCGCATCTTGCCGCCGGCATAGCCGGCTTCCTTCATCAGCCTGCGAGCGAGGTCCACGTCGCGCTTGCCGGCCAGGGGCTCCAGCGCGACGCTGCTGGCCATCCTGGTGCCCGGCGTGAACACGCCGACGCCGTCGTGCCAGTCGGCCGGGTCGGTGCCGACCACCGCGGTCATGAAATCCGGCTGGCTGATCGCCGGCAGCAGGGCGCGGCGCAGGTCCGGATTGTCGAAGGGCGGGTGCAGGTGATTGAGGCGCAGGATGCCGGTCAGCCCGGCCGGATCGATCGTCTCGACGGCGATGTTTCGGTTGCGCTTCAGCAGGGTTTGCAGTTCCGGCGTCGGCTGCTCGTACCAGTCGATCTCTCCCTGCTGCAGGGCGGCGGCGGCAGTGGCGGAATCGGTGATGATCTGCCACTCGACGCGATCGAAGAACACCCGTTTCGGGCCCGATGTCAGGCTGGGTGTGCCGTCCGGGCGCGGGACATAGGCCGGATTGCGCTCGTAGACGACCAGGCTGCCGGAGTTGAACTCATCGGGCTTGAAGCGGAACGGGCCGGAGCCGGTCGTTTCCGTGATCTGCTTGAAGGGGTCCGTGGCGGCGATCCGCTCGGGCATGATGAAACCGGCATTGCTGATCGAGGCAAGCGCCGAGAAAAGCAGCGGAAAGGGCTTCTTCAGCCGGAAGCGCAGGCGGGAATCGTCCAGCGCCGAGAGCTCGTCGGTGGCCGCTTCCAGCTTCTGGCCATAGGGATTGCGCTTCATCCAGCGGCGCAGGCTGGCCACGGCGTCGCGGGCCAGCACCTTCTGGCCGTCGTGGAACGCCAGGCCGTCGCGCAGCGTGATCGTGACGCTGCGGCCGTCATCCTCGACCTGGTGGCCGGCGGCCATCTGCGGCTGGGGATCGAGGTTGGCATCCAGGCCATAGAGCGTGTCGTAGACCATGAAGCCGTGGTTGCGGGTGATGTTCACGGTGGTCCAGACCGGATCGAGCGAGGTCAGGTTGGCCTGCGGCACCATTTTCAGCACGCGGGCGCCAGCCCCGCTGGAGATCGACGGCATCGCCATCACCGCTGCCGAGCCCGCCATGAAATCCCGCCGCCGCATGATGCATGCCTCCGTTGCCGTCGCTGAGTGAATTAAATTGTGCACCGCAACATCAAACGCGCGCAACATTTAAGGAAATGCCCAATATTTGGGCGACTGCGCCATTTCCGCGTGCACGGCCTGGCCATCTGGACGGCGCGGTTCAGGCGCGGGATGCTGGGGGCGGGCCGTACCGGCACCGCAGGCACGACCGAGGGAGAGCAGAATGTCCGACACAGCCAAGGCCCGTCCGGGTGGACAGGGCGAATACAGCCTGCAGGGCCGCGTGGCGGTGATCTCCGGCGGGTCGAGCGGCATCGGGGCCGCGACGGCGCGGCGGCTGGCCGATGCC